>JANYLE010000003.1 GCA_025363795.1 Mariniphaga sp.
GGAATCGAGAGGAAGGCATAGCATTGTTTGATATTGCGTTCCACGATGCCCGCGGCTGAGTGTTTGATGTGCCTTCGCCAGTCCAGCGGTTATCAAAATAGCGCTGAGTAACTGTAAAACCCCGGTAGAAACCTTCGATATCCTGGTTCAGCTGCGAATAAATCTTGTTGCCGTAAGTTCCCTGGAAGAAAATACTCAGGTCGAAGTTTTTATAATTTGCTGCCAAATTAATACCGGTTGTAATTTTCGGAATGGCGCTGCCCAGGTATGTCCTGTCATATCCATCAATCTTCCCGTCCGGTATCCCATTCGGCCCGCTCAAATCCTTGAATTTAACATCGCCGGGATGAATAGTACCTGAAGGACCCTGAAGTGCAGAAGTTACAATTTCAGTTTGATTCTGGAAGATACCGTCCATTTCGAGCATATAAAATGAACCTATAGGCTGCCCTTCTGCGGTTCGGGTAGCATAAGTACCTGTCTCAATCAATCCTTTGAAATCAGGAGCTTCGAGTTTGAGCACTTCGTTGTGCAGGTAGGCGACATTACCGCTGATAGAGTAACCCCATTCATTCTTCGCTTTACGGTAGGTAGCTTCAAGTTCAAGTCCCCTGTTTAATACCGACCCATTATTAATTATTGGAGCAACGGCATAACCAACCGAAGGTGGATTGGAAGCAGTTACGAGTTGATCAACTGTCACTTTATTGTAGTAATCGAGCGAAAAAGTTAATGCGCCTTTTAAAAGCCCTACATCAACTCCGACATTTGACTGCTTACTGGTTTCCCACTTCAGGTTTTCATTCCCCAGGGCGCTTTGAGCATAACCATTATAGGATACACCACCGAATGGATACATATAATATTGTGTAATCCGGTCTTTTTCAGCATTGTCAGCTATATCCTGGTTTCCTACCGCTCCATAGCCTATGCGAAATTTAAGATTATCGAGCCAGGAAACATCCTTAAGAAAGTTTTCCTGCTTCAGCACCCAGCCTGCAGAAACTGAGTAGAAAGTTCCCCATTTGTTATCCTTAATAAACTTGGAGGAACCATCACGGCGCAGGGTACCCGAAACGTAATATTTTCCTTTATAATCATAACTGGCCCGGCCGAAAAATGATGCGAGTGATGAAGCACCGGCACCTTGTGAACTTTGAACAAATTTTCCTGATCCGTTACCAATAAAGATCAGTTCCGGTTGTTCAACAGGGAAACCCTTATCGCTGGCAAAAAGGGATTTACCGCTATTCTTTATGGCTTCAAATCCCACCATTGCTGAAAAGGTATGCGAATCCCCGTATTTAGTTTCATAGTTAAGCACGTTATTAATAGTCCAGTTAATAGTACGTACATTACTAACATCCAGTCCATTCGGATTATTAATTCTTATCTCTGTTCCCCAGGTAGGGAAAAACTGGCGACTATTCGAATTGCGGTAGTCCATCCCGAAATTGGTTGTAAATTTCAGCTTTGAAGCAAGTTTGGCTGTAAGATAAGCTTTGCCGAGATAACTATCGTCCTTACGGTTGTTATCGTTATGAGCTGTCATGCCAATAGGACTATATCCATCGCCAAGGAATGAATTATAAATCGGGTCGCCAAAGTATTCGGAAGGAAGATCGACATAAGTTCCGTTATCAAATTGTACCGGGATAGCCGGATTACGGAAGAAAGCATATCGTATTACACTACCTCCGTTACCACCTGCGCCATCACCCGAGCTGCCTATCATATCAGTACTCGATATCCCGACCAGCATACTCATTCCGCCGCTTAGCCATTTACTTACTTCTGAATTTACATCAAGCCTTACTGTTCCCCTGGTATAACCGGTGCTTTTTATAGTACCTTTTTGATCGAAATAGGAAGCGGAGAGTAAGTAATTAGTAGCACCATTTCCTCCTGAGATAGAGAGCTCGTGGGAATTGACGGGTGCCGTTTGGAATAGTTTATCTACATAGTTCACATCGGCAAATTTGGCGGCATTTTCAGAAGTTATAAGCTTACGAGGGGACAATCCATTAGCCAAAAAGGCATTGTCGTTTGTTGCGGCTTCATTATAGATAGTAACATAATCGGCTGTATTTACCATTTTGGTAAGCCTGGTAGGCTTCTGAAATCCTGTTTGACCGTGATATGTGACCTTAGCTTTGCCTTTTGCTCCTTTTTTTGTTGTAATTAAAACAATCCCGTTATTAGCGCGGGAGCCATAAATAGCTGCTGCCGAAGCATCTTTAAGTACTGATATATTTTCAATATCACCCGGGGAAAGAATATCAAGCGCATTAGCTGTCGGGATATCGTCAACAATATAAAGCGGTTCATTGCCCGAATTTATAGAACCAATACCACGGATACGAACCCGAACTCCTTCGCCGGGAGCCCCGGTATTTTGTGTTACCGTAACACCAGCTGCCCTACCCTGTAATGCCTGGGCAACACTAGCTACGGGTACTTTGTTGAGTTCCTTGCTGTCAACTTTAGCGACTGCTCCTAATACATTCCGCTTCTTTGTTGATCCGTATCCGATCACAACCAACTCATCAAGCATCACAGACTCTGGTGATAGCTTCATATCAATCCGGGTGCTGGCGCCAACAGTTACTTCTTCCGGCTTATAACCGACATAGGAGAAAACCAGGACTGTCGTTGGCTTAGCCAGATCCGCCGCCAGACGGAAATTACCATCAATATCGGTGGTTGTTCCCTGTGTGGTTCCTTTTACCAGGACTGTAACACCAATAAGGGTTTCCCCTGTTTTGGCATCTGTCACGGTTCCTGTAACCGGCACCTGGGCAAAAGCACTGCCTGCGGCTGCCAGGAAACATAAAAGAAAAATTAAATGTCGTTTCATTTTGGTTGGTTTGTTAGTTTGAAACTGTTACGTAATTATTTGTATGAGATAATATACTTGTTAACTTTCAGCTTATTGCCATCCATGGTGAGCTTTGTGCCTGCCGGCAATTCAACTACGAGTGCAGCCGCGCCGGCAGGTATTTTTATTGGTATTGTACCGGTTTTGTTTTTTGAGAGGTATGTTCGCGAAACAATATCGAAGAGATCTACGGTTTTGGGAGAATTATACGTCACCGTTTTTGTTTCCTTAAAAGGATTGAAATACAGGAATTCAGGATACCTGTTTTCGCCGTAAAAATCAGTGATATTGCAATCCAGCGCCAGTATTCCTTCAACATCGGTGGTACGGACAATTGCACCAAATACGCCTGCGATGGATGTGCTGTAAAGACTAAACATTGATTCCTTTGGCTGACCGGCTACCCATTTCGGTCCGTCACCAATTGATACCGGTGAAATTCCTTTTAATTCCGGTTTATTGTAATCATCCATTTTCCGTATACCTTCGTAGCCGATTATTCCATGGGTAATATCTTTTATCTCGGGAAGCCATTGATGCGCATTGTCAACCTGGTCGGGGTAAAAAAGGCGTGACGCATTTACCACATTCAGCATGTATTTGCCTATGGCTTTTGCATACTGAGGCTCATATTTTACCATTGGCACCAGCGGCCAGGCCATGGCAACCGAATTCATAAAGAAACCATAACCTCCGCCATCGGTTATGCTTCCCTGCAAGCCATATACATCATAATCACCCCAACGTTCGGCAATTACGCCCCAGCCGTAACGGCCGTCCTTTGCCTGGCAGCCGTCGAAAGTCCAGTTCAGCAATTTGGTTACATCGTAATTTGTTCCTTGTTCGGCATTGAGCCTGGCAGCCGTGTATGCTCCGAACGGGAGAAGTATTTCATAAAAACGGCTTTCTTTCTGTTTAAGTAAAGCTTCGGTGGCGCTTCTTGCGCCTTTGAGGTAGCGTTTATCGCCAAATTTGTGAAAGGCAGAATACAATACCCAGGCATGACCGCCTGCGGCATCCTGCTGTTGAGGTACGTTGTTTTGCATCCCTTTCATTTGAGCATAATCGAAGTAGGAATAATTATAATTCCCATTCAAAGTTGAATCAGCTTTATAAAACTGATCGGCAACCTTGCGCTGTATCATGTCTGTATTTTCAACATTTGGAAACAAAGCCGAAACCCCGTAATACAATACATTGGGATACACATCGTACCACCAGTCGCGGCCATAACCACCACCTGCCAACGCAACTGTTGGATTAGTATTGTTCATTACGATATTCCACTTTGTGCCGGTGTTAAAATAGTTCTGCACCATCTTCACGAAGTTAAAACCATGCTGGTTGGTTTTGTCAATCCCGTTCAATCCGGCACTTATCAATGAATTCATCGAGGTCAATGCTTCATGGAACTCGCCGTTGTTTTTCTTTGGTCCCTGGCGAACATCCCCAACCACGGTATAAAGGCCAAAAGTAACCTGGTCAATGTTCCGCCTCGAGCTATCCAGCCAAATCAACGGACCATAGGAAGCTGTGCTGTTGAAGTTAAAAACAAGGCTGTCGAATTGCAGTGTCTTTTTCTTCCAGTCGATGATTTTCAAGGGCTGAGGAATCGCCGGCATCTGATCAATTCGTGGCAGTGAGGTTTGAGTTACAGGATTACCTATCTGCGAATTGCAGGAGTTTAATCCTGCCAGCAGTGTTAGTGCTGCTATTAAAAAAATTCCCTTTATCCTCTTCATTTCTCTTCAGAATAAGAATCTTTCATGATGTTTTTTGCAAGCGGTATACTCAGCATTTGCAGTATCGCCACAATGATCAATGAGTAACGGAGTGCAAAGGTTTCGGAAACGGAGAATGCAAGAAAGATAAACAAACCCAACCCTGCAACCCTGCCAAAATAGAGGCCAAATTCATGATTGAGGATATAGGCATATTGATTCCGGTTTTCGCGTTTCGATACCACATCAATTACCTTCATCATAATGGGGTAGTAAGCAAGGTCGTGCAACGGCTGAAAAAATACCTTGCACAAGACAAACACCATTACACCGAACATGGACAGTTCAATACCGTTGACGATCGTTCCGATAAGGAAAAGCACAATTCCGAAGCCAAAGATAAGAATACGGTGTTTCGGCTTGGCAAAACGACCCAGCAAGTAGATGAGGATTGCGGTTAATCCGCCGCTTATTCCCTGAATCAAACCAAGTGAACCCTCTTTCCCAACATATTTCATGATGAGCATGGCCGGAGCAGTAACGAGAAATCCCTGCACCAGTCCTTTAAGCACTGCCAACAATATCTGTTTGTTCCAGAGCCTGTCGAACCGGAAGTAGAGGAAATCTTTCTGAACCGGGTTTACAAATTTTCCACGCGCCAGCGAGAAGCAAGCGGCGATTGTGGTTGCAAACACAATAATCGTTACAATGCGATAACCCTGGTAGATATCAAATACAATTCCGAAAAGCTGTTTGCCATCAATTGACGCTAGCAAAGCGCCGATTGCCAATGGAATGGTGATATTTGCAATTGTAAAGAAGAACGATTCTAATCCAAAAAAATAATTGCGGTTTTCATCCTTTGTAGTGTTTAACGCCATCAAATAACGGTTTGTCCAGAAAAACCCGGATGCTGCCCCTATCATCGTTCCCGAAACGATCAAACCAAGCAACGTAATATCTTTCACAAACATCATTGCTACCATCGACAAGCCGCTCAGCAGGATACCAAAACTGTAGAGGTGAGCTACTTTGAAACTTTTGAGTAAAAATCCATTTGTCAAGGAGGTGATAATGATACCCGTGTACATCGCCACCTGGAAGATCGCCACATAGCTGGTATCAGCAAAATAACGCATGATGTAAGCCGCCATGAAGATCTCAACTACAGGCAATACCAGGGCGTAGAGCATGTTGGTAATAAGCAGCACACGCATGTTGTGCGGCATCGATTGGAAAAAACGAAACTCTGTAGTCAGTTTAGCTATCATTTAGTCATATTGCTATTAAATTAAAATAGAAAGTGTTTCAGAAAGGAGATCATCCGATTTTGGGAAATACGGGTGATGATGCTGAACAATAGGGAGTTAATTTAAAGTTTTCATCAAACCTTAAATTAACCTCCCGTATTTGATTGCAATAAGGTATTAATAACCGTTATTCTGTTTTATGCTACCACCTGATTTATCAATTTCACCTTGTGGAACTGGATAGAGATAATTTTTATCCTGGAAATTTTTGCCCAGACCGGTTAAGAAAGTCTTAGCCAATGTCCAACGTTTAAGGTCATTGAATCGTTGTGATTCGAAACCTAATTCTACACGTCTTTCTTTTACCAGCCAATCTTTGATTTGTGCTTTATCGGTCGAAGCTACATTTCTGTCGGGTAATGTTCCGGCAGGTGGATAAGTTCCCGTTGCTGTAATACTAAGTCTAGCACGTTGTCTTACACTATTGATAAGGGCAACTGCAGCAGAGTAACTACCAGTTTCATTTAATGCCTCCGCTTTCCAAAGCATTACATCTGCCCAGCGAATGTATATTTTGTTGCTTGGGGCATCATCATTGCCTTTATTGTCACTGTTCAATGTGCCAAATATTTTGTAAACATTTTGACTGGCAACATCAACCGTATAACCCAACCTTGGATCGTTCGCTTCGAAAGCGCTGATGAAATTGGTAGTTGGCGCAATAAAGCCCCATCCTGCCAACGCACAAAGACCATTGCCTGAACGTGGGGTTGTTAACGTCTCATGATCATAGGCAAAAATCACTTCATTATCGGCAAATTCTTTTGCCACACTAAAGTTGTCAAAGTAATTGGCATTTAGACTGTAATAGTTCAATGCCTCTATGGCCGTTACAGTACTGATCACCTCTGCCCATTTTTGATTGTACAATGCAACTTTTGCCTGCAAAGCCAATACTGCGCCTTTGGATACTCTCCATTTTTCGGTCGCACTTGAATATTTACCATCAGGGATCAAAGATTTAGCTTCATCAAGGTCTTTGCTGATTTGAATATAGACATTGGCTTTGGTTTCACTTTTAGCTACATTATACGCATCCGCGAAACTTTTCAATGGCGTCAATAACAGTGGTACATCGCCATATAAATTTACCAAATCGAAATAGTAAAAAGCCCTTAAGAAATAAACCTGGCCTAACAGGTATTTCCGGGTAGGCTCATCAAATGCAAGTTTGGTTGTCAGTGCTGCGTCAGTTAAATAACTGATCGCCGTGTTAGCTCTGGCGATACCGTCAAAGTCATAGCTCCATTGGCCATTAATACCTGCGTTGGAAGCGGTAAAACTAAAATCGGAAAACTGATCCATCCATGCCTGGTCGCCATCAGGATTCCATTTCTTTTGCATATCGCCCGAAGCAATATCCTGCAAAACAAAATCGTTGCGGAGCACTGTTCCATCGTCCCAGCCCCAGCTGCCAATGATATTCAGGGTGCTCGAAAGCAACTGGTAAGAAGAAGTTACAGAATATATTACCGATGAATGTGTTGGAGCTACTCCCTCCGTTATTATACCTATCGGGGTTTCATGCAAGTCTTTATTACAACTGACAGTGGTAGTGATCACCAGTAAAGCCAGTATTCTATAAATTGATTTCATATTTTCTCTTTTTAAATAGGTTATTTACAACTTAATATTGACGCCAAATAAGAACGCTTTTGATTGCGGATAGGTACCCTGGTCAATCATGTTAACTGATTCCGGATCTAATCCTGTGTAATCTGTAATTGTAAACAGGTTTTGAGCTGATACATATACTCTTACACTCTTCAATGCGGCGTTTGATTTTCCGAATATCGCAGGTAGCGTATAACCAATCTCTATGTTCTTAAGCCTGCAATAGGAAGCATTTTCTACAAAAATACTGGACACTTTGCTGCTGCCATTGTCATTAAAAGTAGAACGTGGAATTGTATTGCTTGTTCCCTCACCATGCCATGCATTTAATGTTGCAACTGAATGGTTAAATGGGCGGGTATCATAGTCAATAATCTTTTTAAGATCGTTATATTTTTCTACGCCACTTACACCCTGAAATAATACGGAGATATCAAGACCTTTATAATTGGCTGATAAATTCAATCCGTAAGTAAACCTTGGGTTTGGATTACCAATGAAGGTGCGGTCATTATCGTTGATGATGCCATCTCCGTTCAGATCTTTAAATTTAATATCACCTGGTTTAATTTCGGGATGAGGCGCACCGGTTAAATATTTGTCGATCTCACTTTGGTTTTGATAAATGCCACTCATTTCAAATCCGTAAAAAGAGTTTAACGGATGACCAACTTCGGTTTTTGAAACCTGCCCGTAGATGCTCGGTAAATTGGGGTGCAATTTTTCGACCATATTAGTTACGGAGGCAATATTCCCATTTATATTATATTTGAATGCATGGTCATTGTTTTTAAAACCAAGTGACAATTCAAAACCCTTATTGCTTACTTCCCCTGCGTTAACAATGGTCGGTTGTACATCTCCAACCAATTTTGGTAAGTTTAAAGGCAACAGAATGTCAGATGTTGTTTTCCTAAAATAATCAACAGTCAACGTAATCTTGTTTTTAAGTAAACCGAGGTCCAATCCGATGTTATCCTGTTGAGTCGTTTCCCATTTCAGATCGGGATTGCCATAACGGAGTAAAGTGCCCAGCGGATTATAAATGGCCAAAGAATTATAATTATTAAGACCCGATTGGTTACCCAATTTTCCTGAACTGATTCTTAGTTTAAGGTCAGAGATCATACTTACATCCTGCATGAATTTTTCCTGTGATATTCTCCAGCCTGCAGAAAAGGATGGGAAAAATGCTTTTTGCTTATTTACTGCAAACTGACTTGACGCATCCTCTCTAACACTTCCGGTTACGAAAAAACGGTTATCGTAATTGTAATTTACAGAGCTAAACAATGAAAACAACGCCCATTGTGATGCAGCTCCTCCATTCCAAAGATCGAGCGGATAGGCTCCGAAATCAATGTATTGAAAAGCAGGGGTTGTATAACTATACCTTGACCTGGAAGCACTTAAACCAGAAGCATGGTTGGAAATAAATTCAGTTCCTGCCAATACGCTTAATGAATGTTTATTAAATGTTTTACTATAGTTCAATGTATTGGTCCAGGTAATGGTCGTTTCCTGACCTCTTTCTTCCGATAAATTAGTAGGGCGATTTTGACGACCGGTTCCTTTATCTATTTCATTTGCTCCACCATTATCATCGCCAAAATTTTTATTGAAGGCTTTGTTATGGGTCATGTTTAAATCGATCCCGACATTTGATTTTAGCTTTAGTTCTTTGTCTTTCAAAAAGGCAAATTCAGCAAATACATTACCAAAGGTTTTTAAGGTATTACGCTTGTCATTGGTAAACTTGGCAAGGGCAATAGGATTTGAGCTAAACTCATATTTGTCGGCATCAGCATTCCAGGTACCATTATTCGCCGCAATATTTTGAGCGTAAAAAGGCAAATCGGTATAAGGATCGGCTTCGGAATAAGTCGGGTCGGTTTTGTCCTTAAAAACTGCGATTACCGGTGGGCGAATAAATGCATGACGGATAATTCCAGGTGCATCACCGCTTGAGGATATCTTATCCTGCATACTGTTTGAAATCTGCAGATTGGTTCCAACAGTAAAACGGTCGGACAGGTTCGCATTTACATTTGTTCTGAAATTGATACGCTCAAATTGGTCGTTATTATAAATTACAATACCGTTTTGGTTGTAATATCCACCGGAAATCAGGTATTGGACTTTGTCGGAACCGCCACTGGCAGATAATTGCAGATTTTGTGATTTACCCAATCCAAATAATTCATGCAGCCAGTCGGTATTTGCAAGATCAGTTCTTGATTTATCTGCAGTGTAAGGATTGGTCCCTGTATAACCCGAATTGTTCCAGCTTTCTTCCATCTTATTCATATACTGTGTCGTATTGAGCATCTTGGGAAGATTTGTCACTTTCTGAATACCATAATTGTAGCTAATGTCAAGGGTGGAATGTCCTTTTACACCACTCTTGGTAACAATGACGATTACACCACCAGCAGCTCTTGCACCGTAAATCGCGGCTGCGGCAGCATCTTTCAATACCGTCATCGACTGAATATCAGTCGGATTGATAAAGGTGATATCCGTAGTAGGCAAACCATCAACAATATAAAGCGGGTCGCTGCTGCTGCCAATTGTTCCTACCCCACGGATGGTAACATTGATACCATCACCTGGTGCACCGGTACTTTGAGTTACCTGTACGCCAGCTACCTGTCCCTGAAGGATCTGGGCCACGTCCGGCACTCTTCGTTGTTCCAGATTGGCCATTTCGACCGTACCAACAGCCCCGGTTAAAGCCGATTTTTTCTGAGATGTATAACCCATAACGACCACTTCACCCAACTCTACCTTATCCTCTTTCAAAACAACATTAATTACAGAATTTCCTGTATAGGCAACTGTTTGAGGTTGAAATCCGATAAATGAAAAGGAGAGCGATTTGGCGCCATCCGCGTTTAGTGTAATTGCATAATTGCCCTGCGAATCAGTGAGAACGCCGTTTTGCGTTTTCTCCTGCACCACTGTGGCTCCGGGCACGATTTGTCCATTTACATCTTTAACGTTCCCTGTGATTTTTGTCTGAGCAAAAATCCCCTGACTCGTTAAGGTCATAACGAACAGCAAAAGCCATAAAAAACTGAATTTTGATTTCATCTGGTTAATTTTTAAAGATTGA
>JANYLE010000077.1 GCA_025363795.1 Mariniphaga sp.
AAAATGAGGAAATTGACACAAAAAGATATTTCAAGGTGAAAAGAAAAACAATTTTATTACTGCTAATTCTATTCGTCGCCTATGCCGGCATAGCCCAGGAAAAAGAGAGCTTCCGGCTATATACCGACCGTGATCTTTACGTCAGTGGAGAGACGCTTTTGTTGAAACTCTTCGCCCCTACAACGGAGAAATCAGAAATTGTAAATGTTGACCTGATTAATCACGATGGGAAATTAATTACAGGCATCACCAAACAGATCCTTGATTTACAGGCAGATGGATTTATCTATCTGCCCGATTCCCTGAGTTCTGGCTGTTACTTGTTACGTGTGGCGACAAGAACAAGTACCATTTTAACCATCAAAGAGTTATATATTTCGAACCGGTTTAACGGGTTACCCGAATCCAACAGCGATCTGCAACCTTCAGGTATACTTCCACTGAATGAAACAGTTGATCAGACCTTACAAATTGAGGGCATTGAATCACGCTACAAAACAAGGGAAAAGGTTAAAGCCGCTGTTCATTTGCCAAATGAATTACTTAATCAGATAGAAGGCAACCTGCTGGTTAGTGTTGCTGAAGTGACTCCGGAGTACATGACTTCCGAATTTACACTGAATGCTGCGCCAAAAACCGGGCAGATCATTGAGGCAGAGGGAATTATTTTGGAAGGAATTGTTACAGACAAAAGGACAGCATTTCCTTTCAAAGGTGCAATTGTGAATCTGTCAATTCCAGATTCCATTCCCGGATTTCAATATTTTATTACAGGTGAGGATGGCCGTTTTTATTTTCAGATTAAAAATTACTATGGCAAAATTCCGGTAGTCATTCAGTGCTATTCAAATGATAAAACACAATTACTGAAAATGGTGTTGATTGATCCTTATAACCTTAATAAAGTGATGCCCAATTTTGAAACAAAAGCTTTTCCATCCGGACTTCGAAAGAATATTGAAAGAAGTACAGACGCCGTCACTTTTCGAAAAATATTTAACCAACAGGAAATTATAACCCTACCTTCAACTGTAACAAAAAACAATGGTTATCCTTTTTACGGAGTCCCGTCCAAGACTGTCGATCCGAAACTCTTCATTGACTTGCCCGATTTTACCGAAATCTCGCGCGAATTGTTACCCGGAGTAAAATTCAGGGCTTATAACAGGATACCTACCTTGCAGGTTTTCAACCTGCCACTGCAAAATTACTTCAACGATACGCCACTACTTTTAATCGACGGTATCCCAATCCGTGATCTGAATTTGATCAGAGACATGGGTTCGAAAGATATTGACAAAATTGAGGTCTGCCAGACAGAAAGGTTTTACGGAGACCTTCGGTTTCCGGGTGTTGTCGCCCTTTATACCTCCAAGGCCGATTATACACGGTTGCCAGAATCTGATAACCTGATCAAACTCAATCTTGATGTCTTCCAGCCTCAGGCAATATTGAATTCCACTTTAGCACCACAATTAAGTGATCCAGATCTTCGCCCCGTGTTGATCTGGAATCCGGCGACCAAGCCCCAACAAACTATCGCGCTCGATTTTCAGACATCAGATATTAAAGGAAATTTCAGGCTGATGATTCGCGGGAAAACCAAAGACGGATCAACCTTTTACAAAGAACAAAAATTTGAAGTACAATAATATGGCTAACAGGATTCTAACGATCTATATTTTCACGCTTTTCAGTTTACTGATCACTACATCAGTTACAGCCCAGGAAAACATGCCCAAAAACTGGGATACTGAAAAAATCAGGGGGACTCGTCATCTTCCCTATCCTTCTGCCACTGGTTTTCCTTATTTAAATGACCGGTTTTCGCCCGGAGAAATTGAATTTCTAAGCGGAATTAAAGTGGGAAACATTGGGTTACGTTACAGTTCCTACCGTGATGAAGTCATCTATTATAACACGGCAATTGGCACTCAGATCGAGATCGACAAAATGAGTCTGAAAGGCTTTGACTTTACCGATGAAGACGGGAATAAAAGAATTTTCCGCAGACAGCATTACGATGGATACTTCTCGAATGAACGCTATTTTGAAGTTTTAGGTGATGGCGAAATATCGCTTTTGGCCTACCGCAAAGTTGCATTGCAAATTTGTCCAACCTATACAGACGAAAGCGGGAAACTGAAAAATATGTCGTACCAAAATGACTATAGCTTTTATTTTTATGCAAAGGATAAAGGATATTCGCAGGTTAA
>JANYLE010000116.1 GCA_025363795.1 Mariniphaga sp.
GAGATGTCGACGCGCACGTCGAGCTCGTACTCGACCGACGCGAGCGGGCTCTTGTAGGCGGGCGGGGCGTCTTCGGGGAGCTCGAAGCGCACCGCGCGACGATGCTCGCCGCGCGTCAGGACCAGCCCGTCGATCTGCTAGTTTTGCACCTCGTTTAGATATAAAGATCATGCAGAAATACAAAAGTTTGGTTTTGCCTTTTGCCATTGTTGTCGGCTTACTATTTCACGGTTACGCTGCTTTTCTGAAACCGATTGTTCCGTACCTCATCTTTTCCATGTTACTCTTAAGTTTCAGCTCAATCAATATTAAAAATTTAAAAGTCAGTTTTTTAGATATTTGGTTGCTGCTTTTTCAATTGGTGGTAAGTCTGGGCTGTTACCTGCTGCTGCGTCCTTTCGACGAAATTGTGGCGGAAGGTGTGATGGTGGGTGTCTTATGCCCCGTGGCATCGTCGATGGTGGTAATCTCATGCATGTTGGGTGCCAATCGTGAGCGGGTTACGACCTACACATTGATGGGTAACCTGGTTGTTGCATTCGTGGCGCCTATCTATTTTTCGTTTATCGGAACCCATGTAACTATGCCGTTTGACGAATCGGTGCTGCTGATATTGTCAAAAGTGACACCCATTATTGTGTTGCCTTTGCTCGTGACAACACTTTTCCAGTATTTTTTGCCAAAGACAAATAACGTTCTCATTAAATATCAAGGGTTTTCGTTCTATTTGTGGGCTTGTACCTTAACAATCACACTTGGTCAAACCATCGATTTTGTTTATCTGAATGGTAAAGGTAACGGTTTGGTAATTTTATGGCTCGTCGTGGCTTCTATTATTCTCTGCATTATCCAGTTTGGTTTTGGGAAATTCATTGGCAAGAAATACGGCGATACCATTGCCGGTGGACAGTCGTTGGGACAAAAAAATACGGCAATGGGAATCTGGATGGCGTACATGTATTTACACCCGTTGACGTCTATTTTTCCGGCAGCGTATTCTATCTGTCAAAACCTGTTCAATAGTTACCAGATTTGGCAATACAATAAAAAAACGACTTATTTGAGATTTAATGATAGCGTTTAAAAACTATTACGCGATCTTAATCGGAAAGATTACAATGGGTATTCCAAATTTAAAAAACCTTTTCTGGATACCAAAGATCGTATGGTTGTGCAGCAATTGTGACATATAAAAAGCCTTCGAAAATACCAACTGTCCGCCAAAAAATGTCGGATTCGGAAGCAAGGGCATGAGTTTCTTTACAATCATATAAACTTCATCCACAGGGTCAGTGCCTATTGTCCAGAGGCTTTTACCATAAAATCCGAATTGGTTGGCGATTTTTACATATTTTTTCCCGTCATCTTTCACCGAGGTTTTAAAATGTTCAAGTTCTTCGGAACCCCGGTAGATTTTAGAGTTGATGACACCTACCCGTATGAAAATAAAGTTCTGGTAGATTCCTTTAAAACTTTCGTTGATCCTTAAAAAGGTATGAAGTCCGGTGCCACCAAAGCCTTTCACGAGGATGATCGCTGTTTTGGCATCGGGGTTAAATTTTACTGTTGCAGGATCCTTGTGAGCGTCATACGCTGGTAACTGTTCATAAGCCACGTGAAGGTCCGCGATGGCTTTCTGGCGGATATGGTGTAAGCGTACCGTAGTCCTGTAATAATGTTGCTTGATTTTTACCGCTAAAAGAATAAATATACCGGTGATGATCAATGTAATCCAGCCACCTTCCTCAAATTTGATAATGGTTACCGAAATAAGTATAAAAGAGGTTAAAACAAAGCCAATCCCGTTGATCAGCAGTTTTCTTTTCCAGTGATCAAGATTGCGCCGTTCGATCCACCAGTGTTTTACCATTCCGAGTTGTGAAATGGAAAATGTGATAAACACATTGATACTATAAAGCACCACCAGGAATGCCACTGAACCTCTCGAAATGACCATGAGGATAATCGCAGCAAAACCCATCAATAAAACGCCATTCATGGAAACCAGACGGTCGCTGAGTGATGCGTATTTTTTGGGGAACCATTTGTCAACTGCCATGTTGGCCATAATCCGGGGGCCATCAATAAACCCGGTTTGAGCAGCTACAAATAACAAGGCAGCCTCCGAGACAAGCGTAACCAGGATAAAACTTTTTGACCAGAAAGGACCCCAGCTGGCAGTAACGTTATCAAACAAAACTGCATTCAGGGTTTTGTGAGAACTGATCTGAACACTGTAGAGTGCATAGGCAATCATAAGCCCCATCACGATAAATGACAGCGAAACAGCCATGAGCACCATGGTTCTTTTGGCTGTCTTTACCCTTGGCTGACGAAGAATGGGCATCCCGTTGCTGACCGCTTCGATTCCCGTAAAGGTTCCCGCACCCATGCTGTAAGCTTTCAGAATGATGAATAAAGTCCCCAGGACTCCCAGCTCTGAAATGGATGAATGTAACTGGGTGGTTGTTTCGTGTGATACAACCTGAAAGTCATTGGCTTTCAAAATAATTGCGTAAACGATTATAAATACATGCGAAACAATGAATATCACAAAGATAGGCGTAAGCGATACAACCGATTCCTTGACTCCGCGCAGGTTAAGCAGGATCAACAGGCAAACTCCGCCGATTGCAACCCCCAATTTGAATACCTGCATCGTTTCAGGAAAGAAACTAAAAAGGGCATCCGCACCACTAGACACTGAAATGGTAATTGTAAGAACGTAGTCAATGATAAGGGCGCATCCTGATACCATCCCAATCGTAGGCGATAAAAGTTTGCTTCCTACCAGGTAGCCACCACCACCCTGTGGAAAAAGTTTAATGATTTGAATGTAGCTTGAACTGATAATAAAAATGGTAAACACGGTGCCCATTGCAACGAAAATAGCCAGCATGGAATGCCCCTGCAGGTTTCGGTAAGCTTCTTCCGGACCATAACAGGAAGAAGAAATACCGTCGGCACCAAGTCCAATCCAGGCAAAAAATGCTACTAATGAGAGCTTATGAAATATGGATTTGTCTTGTAATGTCTTTGCCTTACCAATAAAAATGTTCTTAATTTTTCCTATAAGAGGAAAAGTTTCTGCTGCATCGGTCATCTATGTAAATTAATTAATAAAGTAATTGTCTGAACAAATTAAGCGCTTCAGTCCAAAATTCCCAATAAAAAACTTTGACGATTTTAGAATTTTAATGATCAGACAATAAGTGCATTGCAAGTGATCGTCACGCCGGGAATTCCCCTTCTCAAACATTTTTATTGAACGCTCAAAGAAAGGCAGCATGTTATAAAGGAAATATCAATAAAGGAATCAGAAGTATAAAGATTTTATAAAGAAAACTTCGGGAAATGCTATACACAATACTTCCGGCTTGAAACTGGCCTTTGAAATTGGGAAGTATTCGGAGAGGTGTCCTATGAATTAAGTGTGGTATAGCAATGCATTCGGTCGGTTTTTAACCCCGCATGCGAACATGTTGTCCGTGTTAAGTCGCTTGTATAAAAACACATGACATAAACTATTCGTCTGCGTTAGCGCGTAAAAATAGTACGGCGAATGCATCAAAAAATAATTAAATCTGCCAGGTATTGATTAAATTTGAATTAAATGCAAGTGGATATTTACTTCCATTTTTATTTTTGTAAATACCGCTGTCAGATTGAACCTTAAAAACTTAATAACGTACAAGTAAAAAACATAAATACTTATGAGATTACTGTCATATCTTAATCTTGTTCCGGACAAACCTGCTGAAACATATATTGAAAGGCAATTAGCAAATTTGCAAACTGCTTTGGATGAGCATCCTGAAGACAAAGTTCCGCTTATGCATCAAATACTGGTGTATATGTTTTGTAAAGATCCCGATGAAATAATACGTTATGCTTTTGAACTGCTGGAAGCAGATGTGGGAATGGAATATACCGATGAAATTTATTTTTCATTGGCAAGAGCATATACCGATAAAAACGAACTCAATCAGGCAATAGAATATTACCGCAAAATAATTGCAATCGATCCTGGCTGTAGTGAAGTAATATATGATCTTGCTGCTTTGTACGAAAAACAAAAAGATATTGATGCTGCCCTGAGCGCTTACGATTATTTAGATAATGAAGCTATTAATTGTGGAAAGGAAGACATGTACCGCTGCAAAGGGACGTTATATTACAATAGGAAGGAATATGACAAGGCGCTTGATTGTTACCAAAGAGCCTATGAACTATCAACCGATGCTTCCGACGGGTGGATTATCGAAAGCCTGGGTGAAACATATTGGCAAATGAAAAATTATAAGGAATCGGCGACCTGGTTTAAAAAGGCTTTGGAAATAAATCCACAATCATCGAACGCTCATTATGGTATGGGGCTTTGCTATCAGAATACCGACGATGCCTATCGTGCCTTGCATCATTATTTCGAAGCAATTAAAATAAAACCCGACTTCACAAATGCCTATATCAATATTGCTGCCGTAACCATTAACAAGGAAGGTGATATAAAAAAAGGCATTGAAATGCTTAACAAAGCTTTAGAAACCAATAAAGATAAGGAGTCACTGTCACTAATTTACCAAAACCTTTCGAGAGTTTATCACAGAACCTGCGAATACGACCTTGCCGAATATTACAAAAAAGAATTCATAAAAAGTGTTGGTTTAGAAGGTTTATTACCGGAATATGATGATAGAGATGATGATGAAATCTAAGATTGGACGGACTTTTTAGCTGTTAGCGGAATAAAATACTTCCACAAAACAATCACTGATTACGGTTCCTCTTCAGGTTTAAAACCTGCAATTCAATTGCTGTTTATAGAAAATAAAGCCCGACAACTATAAGGTCTATTAAACCAACCCCATGAAAGAAAATACAAAATGGCTCTTGTATAATCTGACTGTTGCATTCTCCATCTATTGGGCTGGTAATTTAATATTGTGGTTTCCATGGAGTTTGAATGCAAATCTTGGGATTGGATTAATGTTGACAATGATGCCATTGTTATGGGGATTCGGAATATACCATTGTTTAATCAGGTATAACGGTATAAAGATTTTAACAGGCGTGATTATTAATTCGATCATCCTATTGATGATCGCAATTGTTGCAGACTATCTGTTTTTTGGATTAATCCGTGGAGCAATGAACGATTTGTATCAACCTACCACATTTTATGGATATGGTTTTTTGGCGGTAATGCCATTTTTAGAGCTGTTGTTTTTCAAAAAAAGTATCATCCGAAAAAGATGTTCGGTAACGGCGAATGATTTTATTTCAGTTGGCGCAATTGGAATCATCTCTCTCTTACTTTTAATAGCGATCATTAAATTTGATCTGAAAATATAAACACTTAAATCTTAGTATTATGAATGACATCGGAAAATTTCTTGTGTATATGTTTGTAGCACTGATTGTATTTGTTGTATTACTTCTTTTTACTTTGCGGAAACGGACTCAACGGCCTGATTCTAAGATCGTAATATTAGCTTTAATTGTCGTGGTTGGTGGAATGACATTTGCCCGGATTACATACGGACAAGGAGTTCCATGGTGGATCTTTTATGGACTCCCTGCTTTTATGACGTTTGTACTTCCTCCTCTCGTATTACGTATGTCTAAAAGTGAACTACTATTCTATATTCCTGTTTCTATGCTGATGGGACCAGCTGTTCATATTTTCTTTTCTTTTTTCTTTGGTTGGCACGACTATATGCCACTTTTTTATGTGCCCTGGTGGCATGAGTTAATATAGATTTGGCTTTTAATTTATTAAAACGTTCAGGTTATAAATATATCCATAAAAACACTGATCTATAAACGGGTTAGTACTCATAAAAAACGCAAAACTGAACAAAGTTCCCAAATTGAGAATTTATTTTTATCTTTGCAAACAGTTTAATGTAAATACATGGAGCGGATATTTGCTAAGAGTACATTACGAGAATATTGGGAAAAACATCCTGATTGTGAGCAGTATTTAAAAACCTGGCACGATACCGCTCTGAGTTCTGACTGGAAAACTCCAAATGATGTCAAACAGACCTATGCAAATGCGAGTATTCTAAAGGACAACCGAATCGTCTTTAATATAAAAGGTAATTCATACAGACTTGTAGCCAAATTCAATTTTGAGAAACAATGGATTTTTATCCGGTTTATTGGAACCCATGAAGCGTATGATAAAATAGACGCAAATTCAATTTAAAAAATTAAAGAATGAATATACAACCTATAAAATCAGAATCAGATTATCAGCAGGCTTTGAAAAGACTCGAAGTTGTTTTTGATGCATTAATCGGTACACCTGAAAGTGATGAGGCCGATTTGCTTGGATTAATAATTGATGAGTATGAGAAAAAACATTATCCGATTGATGCGCCTGACCCAATTGAAGCTATCAAGATCAGAATGGAAGAAATGCAGTTAAAGCAAATAGACTTAATAAATGAGATAGGTGGAAAAAGCCGGGTTTCAGAGATATTAAACCGTAAACGCAAATTGACTGTTGATATGATTCGCAAATTGACGGCAAGATTAAATCTTTCGCCAGGTCTGTTGATTCGTGATTATCAACTGACACGATAAAAAGTAAGGATGTTAGCACACACCAAACAGCAAATAGATTGTATTTTTTTATTTCTATTTTTGACGTTTAAAGCTAAGCTTTTAGATCGCTGTTGATGAACGATAGCGATACAGAAGATAGGTTTAGCTTTTGAATAGAACTAACAGGGCAGGTTATGAGAAAAAAATACGCGATTGGTGCTGATACCGGTGGTAGTCATATCAGTGTTATCACAATGGATCTTGAAAAGGAGACGGTCCTTCGCAATGGTAAAGCATGTTGCGTGGTGGATAATAAGGCTTCTGCTAACGATATATTGGATTCCTGGAAAACTGCCATCGAAAAATCGATCTCAGGTATCGACAGGGATCAGTTATCGGGTATTGGCATTGCAATGCCCGGCCCTTTCGACTATACAAACGGGATTGCGCTGTTCACCCACGAAGTTAATAAATTCGAAGAGCTGTATGGCATCAACATTGCCGACCGGTTAAGACAACTACTCGATTTACCGGATGATATGCCTATCCGTTTTATGAATGATGCGACCTCATTTGCCGTCGGTGACGCGTGGAAAGGTAAAAGCTGCAAATCCAAAAGAATGATTGCCATTACATTGGGAACCGGTTTGGGTGCCGCGTTTATCGAATCTGGCATTCCGGTTTTAGAACGAAATGACGTTCCCCGTGGCGGGTGTTTATGGAATGTACCCTACAGCGAAAGCATCGCGAATGATTACTTTTGTACCGGTTGGTTTGTCAGGAAATATTTTGAAATGACCGGCAAAACCTTACCTGGCGTAAAGGAGATCGCCCGGCAGGCTGCAATCCATCCGGAAGTTAACGCCATTTTTGAAGAATTTGGCGCTTTACTGGGTGAATTCCTGGCGCCCTATCTTCAAAAGTTTGATGCCGATTGCCTGGTGCTTGGCGGAAATATAACAAGGGCCTACAACCTGTTCGGACCTGCTTTCTCGGCAATGCTAGAAAGTAAGCATTTAAATATAAATGTCGAATTATCGGTGCAAATGGAAACATCAGCGATGATCGGAAGCGCACGGTTGATGAATGAGGATTTCTGGAAACAGATTCAACCTTTATTACCCTTGATGTAATCTTTTGAAACGGAATAAAAAGTTCAAAAAATGAATACGTACCTTCAACATCTGAAGCCAACAGATAGGATCCTGTCGCTCAGAAAAAAGACGATGGGTGCTGCCAGGTATCTGTCGACAGAACAGGCGAAACTGATCACCGCAGTCTATCAGGAAAACGAAAACCTTCCGGTAATCCTGAAACGTGCGAAAGCCCTCGCAAGGTCACTTTCGGAAATGAGCATTTCAATTGATCCGGAGGAGTTAATTGTTGGAAATCGTACGCCTGGTATCCGTGCAGGGGTTGTATTTCCCGAAGCCGGTTTATCATGGCTCGTGAACGAAATAGAAACACTGCCTAAACGACCACAGGATCCTTTCCATGTGCATCAGGAAGATATTGTTTGTTTCAAAGAATACCTCGAACCATTCTGGAAGGGCAAGACCCTTGAAAATGATATTTATAAAACCTACGGGGAAGAATTAAAAGCGATTGAGAAGGTCGTAAAAATCAATCAGAAAGATCACGCACAAGGACATATCTGCCCGAAGGTGGAAGATTGGCTTGCCCTGGGACCTGACGGGTTATTAGAAAAGGCAAGAGAAAAACTGGCAAATGCCAATGACAATAACCGCGATTTTTACGAGAGTGTTTGCATCACGCTGGAAGCTTCCTGCGGATTTATTCACCGGTACGGAGTACTCGCTTCCGAGATGGCAAATCATCAGCCGGATCATCAGTTAAAAGCGAATCTCGAAGAAGTGGCGGCAGCTTGTTTCCAATTGTCTGAAAATCCGCCATCCACCTATCGGCAGGCGATTCAGTCTGTCTGGTTTCTTTTTGTGATCCTGCAGATGGAATCAAACGCATCCTCCTTTTCACCGGGGCGCATCGATCAATATTTGTATCCGCATTTCGACAAAGATCTGAAGAACGGCACAATTGATTTGAACATCGCCATCGAATTGCTTGATGCTTTGTTTTTAAAGTTCAATCAGATTGTTTACATGCGAAATGCGCACAGTGCGAAGTTTTTTGCAGGCTTTCCCATCGGGTTCAATTGCACCATCGGAGGTCAGACGATCAACGGGGAAGATGCCACCAATCAGCTTTCTTACTTAATCCTCAAGGCACAGGATCATATGCGGTTGCCACAGCCAAATATAACGGCTCGTGTTCACAAAAATTCTCCGGCTGAATATTTGAATGAATGCAGCAGGGTAATTGGTCTGGGCACGGGGATGCCGCAGATTGCGAATGACGAAAGCATTGTGCCCTCCCTGATCAATACAGGTATAAGCAGCAGCGACAGTAAGGATTACGTGCTTGTCGGCTGTGTGGAACTGAGTACGCAGGGAAATTACCTTGGGTGGAGCGACGCCGCGATGTTTAACCTCGTGAAAGTGCTGGAGCTTACCTTAAACGATGGGAAATGTTTGATTTCAGGGGAGCAGATCGGACTGAATACAGGCTATTTACACAACTTTGCTGATTTTGATGAGTTGGAAAGTGCATTTCAAAAGCAGATCGACTTTTTTATCGGTAAAATGATGCTTGCCTGCGAAGTTGTCGAAAAAAGCCATCAGGATCACCTTCCATCTCCCTTTCTGTCAGCTGTTATGGATGATTGCCTTGAAAGAGGGATCGATGTGACAGCTGGTGGCGCCACCTATAATTTCTCAGGAATACAAGCCATTCAGGTCGCAAATATTGCCGACTGTTTAGCGGTACTTAAAAAGCTCGTGTTTGGTGATCAGCTGGTTGAAAAAGAAACATTGCTGGATGCGCTGCAACATAACTTTAAATGCAACGAACCGCTCCGGCAACGTTGCATCAACCAGGTTCCGAAATATGGGAACGATGTTGCCTGGGTCGATGAACTGGGCGCCAGGTGGGCAGAATACTTTGCGAAGAAAATCGGAACCTATAAAAATTACAGGGGCGGTAAATACCACATGGGTTTGTATACTGTGTCGGCACATGTGCCCATGGGATTTAATGTGGGAGCATCGGCAGATGGCAGGCTTGCCCGGACACCTTTGGCCGATGGCGGAATGTCGCCAATGTATGGCCGCGACAAGATGGGTCCGACAGCGGTCTTGAATTCTGTCCTTCGGATGCCCTCATTGCTGGCAAGTAATGGCTCACTGCTGAACATGAAATTCCTTCCATCTTTATTTACACAGGAGGAGGACCGGGGGAAATTCACTTCACTGCTTAAAACGTTCATCTCTTTGCCGATTCACCATGTGCAATTTAATGTGGTGACTACCCGGGAACTGATCAAGGCAAAAGCTGATCCAGAATCCCATCGGGGTCTGACCATCAGGGTGGCAGGATATACAGCCTACTTTACGGAATTGGCTCCCGATTTGCAGGATGAAATAATTAACCGGACAACTCATGGTGAAGCGTAATTCAATTGTAGGTGATGTATTTAAAATAAAACGCTTCTCCGTACATGATGGTCCGGGAATTCGTACTTCCGTATTTCTGAAAGGATGTCCGCTGAAATGTGTCTGGTGCCATAGTCCGGAAGGCATAAGTTCCGCTAATTCCCTGTGGTATAACAAGAATTTCTGCATCGCCTGTGGCGAATGTGTTGAGGCTTGTCCGACAAATGCTTTGCAATTAACCGATGATGCAACTCCTGAGATCGAAATTAACAGGAATGCCTGCCGTTTATCAGGGGAATGTGTAAAAACCTGCCCCACAAATGCGTTACAGTTCACGGGTTATAAAGCAACAGTTGCTGAAATTTTGACCGAAATTGAGAAAGACATTGCCTATTATCAAACCTCTGGCGGCGGAGTAACACTTACGGGTGGTGAAGCGCTGTATCAGCCCGAATTTTCGGCTGAAATCCTGAAAGGTTGCAAGGAACGGAATATACATACCGCAATCGAAACCTGTCTGTTCTGCGACAGGGAGGTGATCGATCTCATTTTGCCGTATGTCGACCTGTTTTTCATCGATTTAAAACTTTTTGATGATGCTCAGCATAAAAAGTATACGGGAAGAAGCAATAAAAGAATAAAGGACAATTTCAAATACATAGCCGCTTCAGGAAAAAAGATCATCGTCCGGATTCCTTTGATTGAGAACATTACCGACACCATCGAAAACAGGAAAGCAATCATGGATTTTGTTGCTGAAACAGATGAGAACATCCCCGTGGAACTGATCAGCTATAACCCGCTCACGGAAAACAACTACAACCGGTTGGGAATCCCGTTTCTTTTAAAAAAATGTAA
>JANYLE010000121.1 GCA_025363795.1 Mariniphaga sp.
GGCCAATGGGGTTGTTTTGGGAGTTGAAGCGATTAAGGCAAGAACGTCCTGTTCAATAATGCGTCCTTTCGGACCCGTTCCTTGTATGCCTTCGAGTGTGATACCTTCTTTTTCCGCAAGATTTTTTGCCCTGGGTGAAACAAAGCCTGTCCCAACTACCGGATTTGTAATTTTAGAAGCCGATTCGACGGTTTTTACAGTTGAATTTTCCACTGTAACCACCGGTTCAGAGATGGCATCATTTTTTGGGGCAGCGCCACCGGGCCGGTAAGCATCGATTGATTCTCCGGCAGCACCTATTACACACACATTTGTCAATACAGGGACTTCGTCACCAACTTCATAGAAAAGTTCGAGAAGAATTCCGTCAACAGCGGCCTCTTCTTCAAAGGAGGCTTTATCGGTTTCGTAGGCAAACAGGATGTCACCTTTTGAAACCTTGTCACCCTTTTTTTTATTCCATTCGGTAATTATACAACTTTCAACAGATTGGCCTTGCTTAGGCATAATAACGACAGTAGCCATAGAAAAAATATTTTCAGCAAAGATATTCCATTCAACTTGTATTTACAAGTAAATTTTGAAAATATTTTATGTGGGATAAAAATATGTTATAAGTGATTCTATTACAGACTATATAATTGAAACAAATATTTTTGGCATGTAAACACAAATATTTATTTTTGTTAAAACTTTTATTACTTTTGCAATTGAATAGCAATCAATCGGAAATAGGCCTTATGCAACAGAAAACTTCAATTCCACAGCACCGCAAAGTATATGAGATCTTACGTTCACATATTACTGAGGGTGTTTTTCATGAAGGCGATTTGCTGCCATCTGAAAATGAATTGTGCACTGTTCATAAGGTAACAAGGCCAACAATACGCAAAGCGCTTGACCGGTTAACGAATGAGGGTTACATCGTCAGGCACCAGGGAAAGGGGAGTATTGTGAAAGGAATTCCTAAGGGTGTCGGGATTTTGTCGCTTACGGGGACGACTTCTGCAATTGGTCAGGATAATCTGTTGACTCATATTATTATAAAACCTGAGATTCGTAACTGGACCGAGGCTTTCACATTCCCGCTAAGTCAACGTGAGATTGAATCGGGTTGTATTTATCTGGAACGACTTCGTTTGGTGAATAACAAACCAGTATTTTTCGATATCACGATGATTCCCAATATCAATCTTACAAGATTCACATCCCGTAATTTTGAGAATAAATCGCTGTTTGATATTTTACGAAAGTTTTACCAGGTTGAGGTAAAAGGGGGGGAGCAAAAAATTCTATCAATTGTGGCTGATGATAGATTGAAAGATTATTTTAAAGTTGGGGCTGGTCATCCGGTACTTCAGTTGAATCGTAAAATTGAAACCAATCGTCCCGATTTTTATATCTATAGCCAGGTTTTTTGTAATACTGATGAATACGCACTTTACGGGATATTTTAAAATTTAGCGTCGTTGGACAACTATTTATCAGCTGTCTGAAGGCTAATTTTTATTTTTAATTCATTTTGCTTTGTTTGATAATATGAACGGCCCATCCGGCTGCCATTTCTGATACCCAATCCTGAGCTTTTAATGTTGTTTCCTTCTTCACATTTTTATTGGAATTGTCTCCGGAAAGGGATACTTTATTCGCTTTTTCCCCTTTTGAAATACCGATGAACGAAGTCAGAATAATTAATGATGCAACTATCGTTTTCATCACTTTTCCTGTTTTGTAGCTAATTGTTTTCATTTTGTTCTTTTTTTAATGTGTTTCTGACTATCAAATTACAGGAATTGTGCCAAAAATTGTAAGCTATTGAAATTGTGCAATATGATTATTCTTTTATAAACTTTGATTGATGAAAAGTGTACGGTATTTAGCTATTTCGTTGTGCGAAAATGGACACTTTTAATTGAGTGATTTTGCTTTGGGAAATTCCAATTCAAAGTGGAATTGTAATTAAAACTAATGATCGAATGTCATATCCAGGCGAACTGTTCAATTGTGGTTGATGACCGATTGAAAGCGTATTTTAGCGTGGGGAGCTGTCATGCTTTCAACTGCAATCTTTCCAAGGCTGGAGTAAATTCAAAAATAATTTAAATTCCTATTTCTTTAAAAATGGCACCTTTGAATATT
Source organism: Mariniphaga sp. (assembly GCA_025363795.1). Lineage (GTDB taxonomy): Bacteria > Bacteroidota > Bacteroidia > Bacteroidales > Prolixibacteraceae > JAAFHB01. The sequence goes on from JANYLE010000121.1 coordinate 2,140, forward strand.
CCATTTATCGGTGCCATTTAATTCATTTTGCTCTGCTTGATAATGTGAACTGCCCATCCGGCTGTCATCTCTGATACCCAATCTTCAGCTTTAAATGAAGTTTCTTTCTTCGCATTTTTATTGGCATTATCTGTAGCGTGGTTTACTTTATTTGCTTTTTCCCCTTTTGTAACACCGATGAACGAAGTCAAAATAATTAATGATGCAACTATCGTTTTCATCACTTTTCCTGTTTTGTAATTAATTGTTTTCATTTTGTTTGTTTTTAATGCGTTCTGACTATCAAATTACAGGAATTGTGCCAAAACTTTCAAGTTGTTGTAAAAGATATACTTAGATTACTAATTTGCTATTGGAAATAGTCACCGGGTGTACGATGTTTGTATAGTTTGCTGTCCGGAAATGGACACTCTGCAATTGGTTCAATCGGGCAAAGGGCTGGATGCCACGACCGGCAATTCTTTGCTATTCATTTTATATCTAATTTTGGAGCGCAATCTTTAAGCAATATTTTGATGAGAGTAATAGCAATAAACGGGAGTCCGAACAAAGAAGGAAACACTTTCCATGCTTTGAAAATGGTGGGTGATGAACTTGAAGCAGGTGGCATTGAATTTGAAATCCTGCATATCGGACATAAATTGATTCATGGCTGTTTGGCATGCGGCAAATGTGCGGTAAACAAAGATGAAAAATGCGTGATTAAAACGGATGATCTGAACAAGTGGATACAACAAATCAAGGATGCTGATGGCATTATCATTGGGTCTCCGGTACATTATTCGGGAATACCTGGTACCATGAAAAGCTTTTTAGACAGATTGTTTTATGTGGCAGGTTCAAATGGCGGTTTGTTCAGGCAGAAAGTTGGAGCTGCTGTTGTTGCAGTTCGAAGGACCGGCGGTTCGGCAACCTTTGATAGTTTGAACCATTATCTGAATTACTCTGAAATGATTATTGCCACTTCCAACTATTGGAATGTCATACACGGCACAAGAGCCGGAGAAGTTCTGCAAGATACTGAAGGCAAGCAAATTATGCGCGTATTAGGTAAAAATATGTCCTGGTTGCTGAAAATGAAAGAAGCTACAGCACTAACAATTGAACCACCCAAAAGGGAAAAGAAGGAATTTACAAATTTTATCCGTTAACGGGATTCAACTTAATTTGGCATCAGTTTCAGGTGAAACCGGATATTTATTGCTGTTAATTTCGATTGGATTCATTCCCATCCGTTTGTTGCGAAACGAGATGATTACGGGAAGTTCTGTCCGCCTGCGACGCGATAATTCATGCTCAATCTCATGCATTAACGTATAGGTTTTGATCGGCTTTTCATTTACCTGGAGTTCTTTTGCATTTGCAGTTGTGAACAGGACCAGCGTAAATAGTGCAGCTATGATTGCAATCCTGATTTTTTTTGATCTGCTGTAATTTGTTGTTTTCATTTTTGTATTTCTGTTTAATCCGATGCGGAAATCACAGGAATTGTGCCAAATATTGTAATGCGCATAAATATAGAGGTATACATGATTTCGGTGAAATTGTCAATGTGAAAATTTTATCCGGATAGCATAACGGTAGTGTCCAATTCCGAACAATCCGAAAGGGTCGGTTTGCTTATTCAGTCCGGATTTACCCCTATTGGTATAATAATCCTTCTCCTGATACGATTCAATCCTGGGAATCCTCCACATCCCGATTTTCTTGGCTATTTTTGTGGCGTAATCTGTTAATTTAGTATGGATATTTACCCTTCGAATTTTGAGAGTAAGATTGGTTTTGACAAAGTGCGCGAAGTGCTTCAGGGACGCTGTCTGAGTACGTTAGGAAAAGAGCAGGTCGATGAATGCTCTTTCTCATCCAATCGTGAACAAGTAGAACGCCAATTGGATGAGACCATTGAGTTCATGAAGATTATTGGCGAAGGGATGAATTTTCCCAATGGCTATTTTATCGATATGCGTCCCGCGTTGCAGCGGTCTAAGGTTATTGGCACCTTTCTTGAAGTGTTCGAACTGTTCGATTTGCGCCGCTCACTCGAAACGGTGCGCGCTATTGTTGCCTTCTTTCGGAATATGGAGGAAGGAACCTTCCCGCGACTGAAGAATGTGGTAAGTAATGTTCAGGTATTTCCGTTTATCTATGAGCGTATCGACCAGATTATCAATAAACATGGTCAGATCAAGGACAATGCTTCACCCGAACTGGCGCAGATCCGTCGTGAGATTCTTTCCTTGCAATCAAGTGTCTCAAAGATCATGAGCACTATTTTGCGGAAAGCGCAGGCCGAAGGTCTTGTCGAAAAAGATATCTCTGTTTCGATGCGCGATGGCCGGGCCGTTATTCCGGTAGGAGCCGCTAATAAACGGAAAATCAAGGGGATTATTCACGATGAGTCGGCTACTGGCAGAACATCCTATATTGAACCCGAAGAGATTGTTGAAACCAACAACCGGATCAGGGAACTGGAATCGGCTGAGCGCAGGGAAATTGTAAAGATCCTCACCCGCTTTACCGATGATATCCGTCCTTATGCCGATGATATTGCCTTCTCGTACCAGATCCTTGCGATTCTCGATTTTATCAGGGCAAAGGCAATTTGGTCTATTGAAAGTAAATCAGTTAAACCCATCCTGACCAATACAATGGGGCTTGATTGGATATCAGCACGTCACCCGCTTTTGGAAGTGAACCTTGCGAGAGAGCAGCGCAAAATTGTACCGCTGGATATCTGTCTGGATAAGCATGACCGCATGTTGCTGATTTCGGGCCCTAATGCGGGGGGGAAATCGGTCTGTTTGAAAACGGTTGGTTTGTTGCAATATATGCTTCAGAATGGTATTCCTATTCCGGTTCAGCCCGACAGTCACACCGGTTTGTTCAGGGCAATTTATATGGATATCGGTGACGACCAGTCGCTGGATAATGACTTAAGCACCTACAGCTCGCATCTTTACAACATGAAGTTTTTTGTGAAGAATTGTTCTCCCGATTCACTGGTGTTGATTGATGAATTTGGAACCGGAACGGAGCCTATGCTCGGAGGTGCGATTGCTGAATCGATTCTGAATAAAATGAATGAGTTGGGCACTTTTGGTGTGATCACGACCCATTATACAAATTTGAAACATTTTGCTTCGTCGGCGCCCGGAATTGCCAATGGTGCGATGCTTTACGACTCGCACCGTATGGAGCCGCTTTTCCAGCTTCAGATCGGAGAACCGGGTAGTTCGTTTGCCTTTGAAATTGCCCGGAAGATCGGACTTCCTGAAGAGATCCTTCAGGATGCCACCAATAAAATCGGGGTCGATCACATCGATTTTGACAAGCATTTGCGTGATATTGTCCGCGACAAAAGGTATTGGGAGAACAAGCGGCAGAAGATCAGGCAGGTGGAGAAGAGTCTCGAAGAGTTGGCTGAGAATTACGAAACCGGACTTTCGGAGACGAAGAAATTACGCAAAGAGATTCTCGATAAGGCAAAGCGCGAAGCCGAAGAGATTGTTTCGGGTGCAAACCGGATCATTGAAAAGACAATCCGCGATATCAAAGAGGCGAATGCCGAGAAAGACCGGACACAGGAAGCGCGTCAAAAACTCGAGGATTTTAAAGCTGAAATAACCAGGAAAGTGGATGATGGCGATGACCGGATTCTGCGGAAGATGGAGAAACTGAAGCAGAAAGAGATCCAGCGCAAAGAACGGCCCAACAAGCCTGAAGAACCCAAAAAAGAGGTGGTTGTCCGCAGAAAAGTGCCAATTCAAATTGAAGTGGGCGGTTGGGTACGACTGGCCGGGCAAGATACGTTGGGTGAGGTGCTCGAGATTAAATCAGATAATATAACGGTTGCATTTGGTCATCTCCGTTCCGTGGTGAACCGGAAAAAACTCATGGCTGTTCCTCCCAATGAGGTCAAAAAACCACGTACCGAGAATACCACTTTGGGACGCATTAACAAGGAGATCGGCGACCGGCGATTGGTGTTCAAACCGAATATTGATGTGCGCGGCATGCGGGCCGAGGAAGCATTGCAAAAGATCAGGGAATTTGTTGACGAGGCAATCATGGTCGATGTCAGCGAGCTGCACATCCTGCACGGTAAAGGAAACGGAATCCTGCGCGAACTGATTCAAAACTACCTCCGAACCGAACCTGCTGTTAAAAACTGCCGCGATGAACATGTCCAGTTTGGCGGATCAGGAATTACAATTGTAGAATTGGGATAAGACGGAGTGAGGGAGCGACTGGGAGAAAATAAGATGGATAGCTACTTGCCCGTTGATGCGGATTTATAATCCAACTTACATTAAACAAATTCAATATTTCCCTGTCGGTAGTTGGTTTCGGATTCCCATGACCGAAAAACTAGGTGCATAGATTTAAACAGGGATTTCAAATCCCTCATCTGCCTGGCGCGGATTGCAAATCCGCACCAGCCCGGAAATGAGATGGATAGCGACTTGCCCGTTGATGCGGATTTATAATCCAACTTACATTAAACAAATTCAATATTTCCCTGGCGATAGTTGGTTTCGGATTCCCATGACCGAAAAATTGATTGTAGCAATTTAGACAGGGATTTCAAATCCCTAATCTGCCAGGTGCGGATTTCAAATCCGCACCAGCCCGGAAATCCGCACCAGCTTGGTATTACTCTTTCTTGTTTTTAAGCTGTTCCCATTTTTCTAAAATATGCTCTTCACCTTCGAAATAGCCAACTTTTGGTTGCTTAGTAAATATCTCCAAGGAGGGGGCTAACAGTATTTTCCCCGAATCGGGATATTCGCAAACATCAAACCCGATAAATGATCTTATATCAAGGTAGGTACAGGGTTCTGTCGCATGGTTGAAAAACTGGTGGGCGCCCGTTTCCCCCATTTCGAAGAAAATAAGATCTCCGCTCGTTACGATCTCAAGTCCCTCCGGTGTTCTCAATGTCATGGAGCCGGAAAGTACCATAAATAATTCTTCGGAATTTCTGTGAAAATGGTAGGGGGCCGAGAATTGTCCCGGATTTAATAACCTCAGATCAAAGTTTAGGTTTTTGGGGTTTACGCCGCTCTTGATTTTTGAAACATCCGTAAGTAAACGGTAATTATCAATCTTGTTAGGGGCTTCCTTGAATTCCCTTTTGTCAGATTTTAAAATTGTAGCCATACTTTTTAATTTTAAATGTTATTGATCAGTTTGACTGTGTTTCATATGTTTTAGGCTATTGCAGGGATTTCAAATCCCATCTTTGCCAGGAGCAGATTACAATTAAAAATCAGCGTTAGCTAAATCCACACCAACTCGGTGATTATTATTTACCAAAGAATTGTCCAAGTGCAAATGCCCCTCCGATTATTCCGGCCAAACAAACAAGAAGTGCCCATAAATTAGATGGCTTTAAATTTTTAATTAATTCACCAACTGTCAAAGACGCAGGGTCAATTATGTTCTTCTTTGTCTCATTTGAGAATTTACTTTTCTGGTATGCCTCAACTTTATTTTTCCAGCTGGATAGGACACCATTAAATTCAGGTGTTGTTAAAGATAGTATGTCGGTTTTCACCCACATAACATACCAGTCATATCCTTTTTCCAATAATCCTTCACTCTTTAACCCTTCTTCAATTATTAGCATTATTGGCTGCCCCTTTGAATATGCTATTGCCGCTTCAATTTGGTTCCAGGGGGTTGGTAATTTGACTTCAGCAATAGTTGTTTCCATTAAACCTCCTCTTTTTTCAAATCCAGAAGGGAAATAGGATCTTTCCATTGCAATGATAATAGTCCCTGAGCATTCATTCATTAAATCGAGAATTGACTTGAGAGGAGAGTCCGCACTAAACTTATTTCTGCCAACAGTCTGTGGAAGGAAGTTTTCACTTCTTAATCTCTCTTCAATCGCCCGAACAAAGCTCTCTTGTTTGTCATTGGCAGTTCCACCTACACTAATAAAGATTTTATATTCATTCATGTCGGATTTTTTTATAATCACAAATAACTACTTTATATTCGTAACCAACCTTCTATTTTGCCTTAGAATATTGCGGTATACGCGCATTTCAGTTGCATGTTACGATTTGTAAACGTTTATAACTTTTCAAAGTTCCGGATCATTAAACAGCGCTTTTATTTTTTTTTATTTGCAATAAAAAACCCGTCCAATTTCGAAAATCGCACCAATTCGGGTAAATAAAAGTTAGCGATTGCAATCGAAGATCGGCATAGCAAAATCGCCTGACCCAATCACTTGGCTTGGCATTGCAATTGGGTCCTGCGGTTTTTAACCGCGGAATCAAAAAAATTATTA
>JANYLE010000142.1 GCA_025363795.1 Mariniphaga sp.
CCTGATTTTATTCGGCTTTTTATTTTCATGTGCGTTTTCAGATAAATCTGAATTTCAGATTGGAGAGAACTTTGTCGATTCCCCATCACGAATAGTTTTGATCGATACCATGAAACTTTATACTTCAACCGTTATGGCTGATTCGTTTGCAACCAATACTGCTTCGCGGATATTAATTGGCGGATGGAACAGCAGTAATACAGGTAAGGTGAGTTGCACCTCCTATTTTGAACTGGCCGCAGGATCATATTCGTTTGAAGCCAGTAACGTGGTTTATGACTCAATAGTTTTTGTGATGAAGTACGACAAGTACTATGTCGGAGATACTACAAAGATGATGACTGTCGACATTCGGCGGATATCACAAACAATGGTGCTCAATGCGGATAAATACTTGAGCAATAAGGCATCATTCGCTACGGATCCGGAGCCAATGGGCAAACTCTCATTTTATCCCAGTCCTAATCACGGGGATTCCTTAGAGGTAAAGATAGACAACAAGCTTGGTAAATCGCTTTTCGATATGATCATTAACAAGAGCGACACAATATCAAATGCGACTATTTTTAGCGAATTTTTTAAGGGGATTGCCCTCACAATTGAAAATTTTCCGGGTGTTATGATCGGTATCAATATGGGTACGCAATCATTAGCGCCTGGCTTCCGGGTTTATTACCATGAAAAAGTCACGGCCGAACCGGGATATAAAAAAACCTATTTTTCTATTCCATACGATGCGAATAGTATCCATTTTAACCATTTCGACAGGGATTTTACCGGAAGTCTGATGGCAGGACTTGATGCTAATGGTTTCGAACTGAGTAGTAATGAAACGTCTGGAAGAACAATCATCCAGTCTGGAACCGGGTTGTTTACTAAAATAAGGATACCTGGAATTCAGGCTATTCCTGGTATTGCGTCCCGGATTGCCTTTATCTCTGCCAGACTTACACTTTTACCGCTGGAGGCGAGTTACGACAAAATGAACCCTTTACCGGATTCGCTTGCAATTTATATTGCAGACCGGAAAAACGTGATCACAAGTCAACTTATGACCAGCAGCAGTACCGCTGTTTACGCGTTGCGGGTCACCAATGGGGAATTTGATAATGTTCCTTACTATACTGCAGATATTTCACCATTTTTTAACAGCCTGCTTGCAGATTTGAGTACTAACGAACAAACGCTTTTGGTGGGCCCGGTCTCGTCCTCAATGGTAAACTCTGCCAAAAGTGTAATATTTGGACGAATGAATAGTCAAGTAAAACCAATTGCCCTTAGCGTCTATTGCTATATCGATAAAAACTGATCCATGAACAAGTTATTTTTCACACTCATTTTTGCACTTATCATTATACCAGGTTTTGGACAAAACAACACCAATTCACCTTATTCCGTTTTCGGAATTGGCGAACTCGATTTTACCGGAGGCGGCCGAAATATTGGAATGGGAAGTACTGGTGTTGCTTTGCGTTCAAATCTGTTTCTCAATTCGGTGAACCCGGCATCTTTGACGGCAATTGATCCCAAAAGCCTTGGGTTTGATATGGGATTCAATATGAAATTATCTAATCTCGAGAACACCAAAAAAACAGTTAATGTTCTCAACGGCAATATTAGTTGGCTCCAGATCGCGTTTCCAATCACTTCCAATCTCACCGCTGCGATATCAATGAATCCCAAGAGCAGCGTAGGATATACCATTTATAGTACTAAACCTTTCGAAGGGACGAATGGTACTTATCCGGTTCTTTACACAGGAACTGGCGGGCTGAGTGAAACTGCCATTTCTTTAGGATTGAAATGTTTTAAAAATCTATCTGTTGGGGCAACCACCTCCTTCTTGTGGGGTGATATGAACAAACAGACTGAAGAATTCACCCCCGTTGGCAGTATATCGTCGATTTTGGAAAACCGGGATATCAGATATACCGGCGTATCTGTGAAAACTGGATTCCAGTATTACAAAGATCTGACAGACAAGGTCAATTTTACGTTAGGAGGAACTGCCGACTTTAGCGGCAACCTGAATAGTACCTATGATCTTACAATTTCAGAGGTCTCAAGTTCAGCCACTACCGCTATTTTGACTGAGAAAAATGCCCATGATGACATGAACCTTCCTGTGAAATTTGGTTTGGGAATGGCTTTAGGCTTTAATCATAAAACGACTTTTACCCTCGATTATAACAGGAGTGACTGGACGAATGCCAATGTCAATCTTAGCAGTAAAAAACTAAACATCAACAATAGCTTCCATTTCGGGGCCGAGTTTTCGCCCAAATATGATGCAGGTCGCACCGGTGAGTCCATGAAATACCGAGTCGGAGCCCTTTATCAAACCGGTTATATCAATGTTTATGGAATACCGATTGATAGTTATGCGGTTACGCTGGGAATGTCGGTTCCGATCAGGCGTGACAGATCATCGCTGAATTTTTCGCTCGAAGCTGGCCGGCAAGGAACATTGCAAAAATTAATGGTTCGGGAGAGTTATTTGAAACTTAACTGCAGTTTCAATCTATGGGAAAGATGGTTTGTAAAAAGAGCCTATGATTGAAAATTAAATAGGATTCATAGTCGTGTTAATAAAAGAGGTCAAATGTTGGGTAATGCCGGGTGAATTCCCGGCATTATTCTTTTATAAATTATCAGTAATATCATTAACGCTTGAAAAGCTTTCTGAAATAGAAGCTTAAAATCACCCTAAACGTCGATAAAAACAGCCCAAACGTCTATTGCATTTTTGAAGGGATCGAAATGGATATAGTTTTAGTTCAAAATAGCAATAGAACTATGAAAACAATTCAAAAAAGTTTATTGATGGCCTGCCTTCTGATGGTCTTCTCCGGAATTGACGGACAGGCGCAGAATAAAACCTGGAAACTGGAGGAATGTATCAATTATGCTTTGGACAAAAACATCCAGGTTAAGAAGTCAAACCTGACAAGTGATCAGGATCAGCTTTATTTCAATCAGGCAAAATCGAACCGTTTACCTTCGTTGAATGCATCGGTTAGCGAAAATCTTAACTGGTACAAAGGATTCGATTCCTCAACTGGTCAGTACGGAAGCAGCAATGGTTCGAACAGCACCAACTATGGGGTGAACACCAGTGTCTCGGTGTATAATGGAGATAAACTCAATACCAGGATCAAACAAGCTGAAATAAATTTTCAAAGTAGTAAGTATTATTCCGAGTCGGTAAAAGAATCGGTTGGTTTAAATATTCTAAACGCTTATTTGCAGGTGCTCTACTCTTACGAAAACGTAAAAAATGCCGAAAAGCAAATTGAATCGACTACTGAACAATTGGCTTTGGCCAAAGAACGCATGGATCTGGGCGTTATTGCATCGTCAGATTATTTACAGATCAAGTCTGAATTGTCAACTGAAAAATCAACCCTGGCAACTGCTCAAAGCCAGTTAGCGATTGATAATGTTACGCTTGAACAATTAATGGAATTGCCGGTCGACCCCAATTTTTCAGTCAGTTCTCCCAATCTCGAAAGCTTACTGGTAGAATTTGTTCAGCCCAATGCGCAGGAAATTTACAATCTTGCTCTTGGAATAAAACCTGAAATAAAGAATATTGAACTGACCAAAGAAAGCACCGCTCTCAATGTGAAAATTGCAAAGGCTGATTATATGCCAATTATAACGGCGAATGCCGGATTATCAACTGGTTATTCAAGTCTTAATTCGGGTTCCGGATATGCGACCCAATTAAATGATAAAGTAAATCCATCGGTTGGACTTACGCTTTCAATACCAATTTTCCAGAAGAAACAGGTGAAAACGAATGTTGGTATTGCCACAATAGCAGTAACCAATGCCGAGCTCGATGTGATCAATACAAAAAATCAGCTTCGCAAAGAGATTGAGCAGGCTTGTGTAAATGTAGCATCGGCCAAAAGCCAATATACTGCTAGTCTCGAACAAAATCAATCATCAAAGGAATCGTATGATGTGACAAACGAAAAATTCAAAGTCGGATTGCTTAATTCAGTTGATTTTCTTGTTCAGAAAACCAGCTTAATCACCTCTGAAAGTAAGTTATTGCAATCAAAATTCAACCTTATTTTCAGTTATAAGGTGCTCGATTTCTACAAAGGAGTTCCGTTGACATTGTAAGACTTGATTAATTTAAATAAAACAGAAATACTTAGAAATATCATAACATCATGAAAAAGAATTTTTTATACATTGGATCGGCTGTAGTTCTGATCGTTGTTGGCTTCTTCGTTTATAAAGCGTTTGCTAAAACAGAACAAGCAATTTCGTTCGAAACAGCGAAAATCGGAAAAGGAACCATTAGCAACACTGTTACAGCCACAGGAACACTCGAAGCAATCAAAACGGTTGAAGTCGGGACACAGGTTTCAGGAGTTATTGAGAAAATCTACGTGGACTATAATTCGCAGGTAAAAAAGGGTCAGTTACTGGCCCAGTTAGACGAAACACCACTTTTGACGCAGCTTGAACAAAGTAAAGCAAGTGTTGATCAGTCGGAAGCTGAGGTTAAATATCAAAAAGCAACGTACGATCGTTATAAAGTGCTGGCAGAGAAGAAACTGATTGCACAATCAGATTTTGACCTTGCTGAATACAATTACAACAAAGCAGTTGCTACCTTGAACAATGTGAAATCGGTATACGACAGATCCAGGATTAACCTGTCCTATGCGAGGATTTATTCGCCAATCGATGGGATTATCCTTGAACGCGCGGTTGACGAAGGTCAGACTGTGGCAGCAAGCTTCAGCACACCAACATTGTTTACGATAGCCAACGACCTCACCCAAATGCGCGTTGAAGCCAAGGTTGACGAAGCCGACATCGGCAAAGTACTCAATGGCCAACGGGTTGAATTTACTGTTGATGCATTTCCTTTGAAGAAATTTGCCGGCGAGGTTACCGAAATCAGGCTTAAACCGGTTGCATCTGCAAATGTAATCACCTATACCGTAGTTATTAATGCACCGAATCCTGATAAAATATTGATGCCAGGAATGACCGCCAATGCTTCTTTCTTTGTAACAGAACGAAAAGAAATATTACTTGTTCCGTCAAAAGCCATCCAATTTACGCCTGACCAGGCTGCATTAGCGACTTATAACCAAAGATTTCCCGGAAGTATTCCTTCAACACCACAAATTGGTGAAGGTGCAGCTAAAGATAAGCAGAATGACAGCATGAAAACAGTTTGGGTAAAACAGGGATTAGTGATTCATCCTCAAAAGGTTACGGTTGGTGTTACAGATGAGATTCATTACGAAATATTATCCGGATTAAATGAAGGTGATGAAGTTGTTACGACGATGAGCGCAGCTGCTAGTGGTGCGAAGGCATCAACCGCTGCTGCCAAAAGCCCGTTCATGCCGACCAGACCGGGAAGCAACAGAAAAACCACGGCACCGACTAAATAAGTCATGAAACGAGCTATGTTAAAATTTGGTCCACAGCAGGATGATTTTCATGGCGAGTTCCATCTGGCAATTAAAAATATATAACAGATGAAATGAGCATGATTCTACAATCACAATTCGAAATGATAATAAACTTCATGCGAATTCCATGTGACCTTTAAAAACAAATTATTAACACATGAAAAAAACAATTATACAAGTTAAGCAACTGAGAAAGGATTTCTACGTTGGGGAAATCACAGTTCATGCGTTGAAAGGTATTGACCTTGAAATCAAAGAAGGAGAGTTTGTGGCAATTATGGGGACCAGCGGTTCCGGAAAATCGACAATGCTAAACATCCTGGGTTGCCTTGATAAACCAACTTCCGGTAGTTACTTCCTTGACGGAATCAGTATGGGTGAGCTTTCGAAAAACGAACTGGCCAACTTGCGTAATATCAAGTTAGGGTTTGTGTTTCAGTCTTACAACCTTCTGTCGCGAACATCAGCACTCGAAAATGTTGAACTTCCGCTGTTCTATAACTCAAAAATAAGATCAAAAGAACGTCGTGAACGGGCCGAAGCAGCTCTCGAAGCAGTTGGCCTTTCGGATCGTATGCACCATATGCCCAATCAATTGTCGGGTGGTCAACAGCAACGAGTGGCAATCGCCCGCTCGCTGGTGAACGATCCGGTCGTAATTCTGGCTGATGAAGCAACCGGCAACCTCGATACGCGTACATCCTACGAAATTATGGCACTGCTTCAGGATTTGAACCAAAAAGGGAAAACCATCGTGTTTGTAACCCACGAACCAGATATTGCAAAGTTTATGACCCGCCAGATCGTTTTCCGCGATGGTCACATTATCCGCGAAGAATTTGTTACCAACCGGAACAATGCTACTGAGTTACTGAGAAATCTTCCGATAGAAGAATCCGTTTAAACGTAAAATCACGCATCATGAACTATATTAATTCAATAAAAATAGCTTTGAACGCGCTGAAAAGAAATAAATTCAGGGCCTTCCTAACCATGCTGGGGATCATCATCGGGGTCGCTTCTGTGATCGTGATGCTGGCCATCGGGCAAGGTTCGAAAAAGAGCATCCAGGATCAAATGTCGGGAATGGGAACCAATCTTATTTTCGCAATGCCTGGAGCTGAACAAAAGGGCGGTGTGCGGATGGGTAACAGCGATGCAAAAAGCATGAAGCTTAGTGATGTGGACGCAATTGAGAAGAGTTGTCCGGCCATCAGCGATGTTTCTCCCGAAGTGCGCTCAAGCGGACAGGCTGTGTATGGAAATCAAAACTGGCCAACTTCCATTTATGGGGTGAATAATAAGTATTTCAACATCCGTAAATATACAATTGGCAGGGGACGTACTTTCACTGAAACCGAAATTCAAACCTATGCAAAGGTTTGTCTTATTGGTCAAACGGTTGTCGAAAACTTGTTCGGGAAAGCTGATCCTATCGGACAGTCCATCCGTTTTAAAAATATCCCGCTCCTGATTATCGGTATTTTGGGAGAAAAGGGTGAAAACGGAATGGGACAAGATCAGGACGACCTGGTAG
>JANYLE010000170.1 GCA_025363795.1 Mariniphaga sp.
AACCTGTCACAGGAAATCCCCTGGGGGATATGGATTGGATTTGATGTAGTCACAGGCGTAGCATTTGCAGGTGGAGCCTATGTGGTCACTTTTATGGTGTATATCCTGAACATGAAAAAGTACCATTCCATTGTCAGGGTAACCGTATTAAACGGCTTTCTTGCCTATGCCTTTTACACAGGCGCGTTGCTACTCGATCTTGGACGACCCTGGAATGTCGTTAACCCGGTTATCGGTAATAATTTCGGAACCAGTTCAGTCCTCTTCCTTGTTGCATGGCACTTCCTGCTTTACATGTTAGCTGAGCTGATCGAGTTTTCACCTGCAATTGCCGAATGGCTCGGGGCCCGGCGCGCTCATAAGATTCTTTCCGCTATGACAGTTGGCGCAGTTATCCTTGGAATCACTTTGTCCACTTTGCACCAATCAGGATTGGGTGCACTCTACCTGATGGCAAAAGATAAAATACATCCGCTCTGGTATTCTGAATTTATACCCATTTTGTTTTTGGTTTCGAGTATTTTTGCAGGCCTTTCGATGGTCATTTTCGAGGGTTCGATCAGTCACAAGGTGTTTTTTGACAAGGTCAGCGAAAAGAATGAGAAAGCCCAGAATGGAATCATCCACGGGTTGTCGAAGATTTGTGCAGGTGCGATGTTTGCCTACTTCTTCCTGCAATTCCTCGTGTTTATTCATGGAAAGAACTGGGGTTTACTGAATACGCCGATGGGTTACTGGTTCCTGGTCGAAATGATTGGGTTTGTATTGATTCCAATGATGCTGTTCTTTTACAGCTACCGGACGAGTAACCTGTTCCTGATCCGGCTTGCCGCGATACTGACCATGATCGGGGTTATCCTTAACCGGTTAAATGTGACTGTGATTGGTTTCAGATGGGATGCGGCAGTGCATTATATTCCCTCATTGATGGAAATTATCGTTACACTGACCGTTATTTTTATTGAAGTGTGGGTTTTCAGATGGGTGATTAACCGTATGCCGGTGTTGGGGGAATCACCTGTATGGGCAAAGGAAGAAAAATAGATTTATTAATCAGCTGTCACAATCTTGAAACGGCAGCATAAAAATAAAAACAATGAACGGATTTACTTATACCAACATTTTCGAAATGAAGGGGTTCGAATATTTGGCGATTGTCGGATTTTTTGCCCTCCTGATTCCTTTCTGGCTTTTGCTGAATAAAAAGGTAAAGGTTACACGGCAAATTCAAGGTGTCTTAGGAACACTCACTGACAGTACACTCAATGTTCCGCAAGGGTTGTTTTTCAGCAGGTACCATACATGGACGCATCTCGAAAAGTCTGGCGTGGCAAAAGTAGGTCTTGATGATTTGTTACTGCATATTACTGGAGAAGTAGCCTTCAATAACCTTAAGAAATCAGGTGAAAGGGTATGGAAAGGAGATTTACTGGCAGAGATTGATCAGAAGGGGAAAACCCTTAAGATATTCGCCCCTATTTCGGGTGAAATTGTTGAGGCAAATTCAATGCTCAGTCAGTCTCCCGAATTGCTGAATGACGATCCATATATTAAAGGGTGGATGTATAAGATTAAACCCTCTGCATGGGTAGCTGATACAAATTCGTATTACCTGGCTGAGGAAGCAACCACCTGGTCACGACAGGAACTTGAGCGGTTTAAAGATTTCCTGGCAACCTCAATGGGGAAATTATCGCCGGAGCCTTCTACAATTCTGCAGGATGGTGGCGAACTCAGAGATCAGCCACTATCTGAAATGCCCGATGAAGTCTGGAAAGAGTTCCAGGATGATTTTTTGAGTGTGAAAAAGTTGTGCAAGAATAGAAACTGCTTTCGTAAAGTGGAATAATCAAAAAGGTTCAGGCCTTTCGTCTGAACCGATTTAAACCATAAAGTCAATGTTGATGGTGACAGGAAAGGCGGTGTGCTGTGCATATCGCCTTTCCTGTTAAAGGAATTTGAATAATCAAAGCTGACTGGAACATACAATTTGCGAAACAAAATGGAACAGTTGGGTAGTATATTGAATTTTGATATTAATTTAGCAATCAATTCCCAAATCTATCAGTCATGGCTTCCCCTCCTTAAAGAGAAGAGCCGAAGTTTGTGGAATAACCAAAAATAGCAGGGCCTTAAGCCTGCCTGATTCAGCCTGAAGAAGAAAATGTCAAAGATGTAAATCAAGTTATATACAGCACAATGGTTTGGTTCAAAAAAATGGCTGGTGGAAATAGTGTGGGAAGTCCCATCCTCAGCGGGTACGTTAAATTCCGGTCCTCCATCTACGGCCGTGTCGTATCAATTATTACTATTTCTTCGTTTTTTCTGTTTGTCACATTCTGGATCATTTTCAGATCGGTGAATGAGGAGTACATGAAATCGGTTATCCGCGAAAGCGGAAACAATATCGGGTCCCTCGTCGAGGGAGCGTTATACCGCTCCATGCTCGAGAACGACAGGACATCCCTGCAGAGCTCGCTCGATATCATTAATAAAATGACGGGTATCGATGATGTGAATATGTACGATAACAAGAATAACCTCGTCTATTCTTCCATCGTTAACGACACGATCAATCACAGCGACCCTGACTGCAAAAGTTGTCATAAGGATATTGCGAAAATGTTTTCGGCGAAAGAGAAGTCGTACCGGATCATCGATGTCAACAGCGAGTGCAGCATGAACCACAACAATAATAATAGCCGGCATCTTTTAATCAAATCACCCATCTTAAACAGTCCGTCCTGCTATACAAGCGCCTGCCATGCGCATGATAAAAGCGAAGAGGTGCTTGGTTCGCTGTTTATTAAAATGCCGATGGGAGGACTCGATGCGGCTTTGGACAAGTCGTCAACCGACTATTTCCTGATGGCTGCACTCATGACTTTTCTGTTGGTGTTGTTTCTGATCTTCTTTACAAGTAAGAAAATCAAAAACCCGTTGAACGCGATTATTAAAGCCAGCGAAGCGGTTGCGAAAGGGGATAAAAGCACACGGCTTGTGATTAAACCCCACCAGCTGGCAGACATGCGGATGGTTTCGTACGCCTTCAACGACATGCTTGATAACCTTCAGACGGCAACAAACGAACTGCAAAACTGGTCGCAACAGTTGGAATATAAGGTGCAGAAGAAGTCAGAAGAGTTGGGGCAGGTTCAAAACGAATTGATCAACATTGAAAGAATAGCTTCATTGGGGAAACTATCCCTTTCTGTCGCACACGAAATCAACAACCCTTTATCGGGAATTCTCATTTATGCAAAGCTGATTTATAAGCAACTCGACAGCCAGTCGCTTGATCCGGTGAAGAAGGCTACCATGCTGA
This sequence comes from Mariniphaga sp., assembly GCA_025363795.1. Classification (GTDB taxonomy): domain Bacteria; phylum Bacteroidota; class Bacteroidia; order Bacteroidales; family Prolixibacteraceae; genus JAAFHB01. Next base: position 3,326 of record JANYLE010000170.1, read on the forward strand.
AACATTTGAAGCTCATTGAAAACGAGACGAAGCGGTGCGGCGATATTGTGAAAGGATTGCTCGATTTTTCACGCAAAGATCAGAACGATTTTGAACCCAAACATCTTCACGAAATTCTCTCCGAGACCTACGAGTTGATGTCCCATCCGATGAAAGTCGCAAATGTTAACTTCCTGTCCGATTTTAGCGCCACGAAGGACCTGATCTTTTGCAGCCCGAACCAGATCAAGCAGATTTGCGTTGCCATACTGGTAAATGCATCCGAAGCGGTAGCCGAAAACGGGGAAGTACTGTTACGAACCCAGAATCCTGATGAGGAACATGTGGTGATCGAGATCATTGACAATGGGTTGGGTATTTCCGAAGTCGATATTCCGCATATTTTTGAACCGTTCTTTTCCACCAAGGAGAAGGCAAGCGGTATCGGTTTGGGTTTGGCAATTGTCCACGGCATTGTTCAAAGTCATAAAGGAAAAACTGATGTAAGATCGGAACGTGGAAAAGGGACGACAATTATTATAACTTTGCCTCTGATAAAGACTTAAGGAGAATCAATTATGGCGAAAAAAATTTCAATCCTGATCGTTGATGATGAAGAATCTGTCAGGGATTCATTGTACAACTGGTTTATTGAAGACGGTTATCGTGTTGAAAGTGCCGAAAATGCAAAGAAAGCCTTGTCAATGCTTGAGTCCGACAATTTTGATATCATTTTGGCCGATATCAAGATGCCGGGAATGGACGGGTTGGAGATGCTGAAGCGGATAAAAGCTTTGCGAAAAGATTCCATCGTAATTGTCATGACTGCTTTTGCCACAGTCGATACCGCTGTTCAGGCATTAAAAGACGGCGCATTCGATTATGTGACCAAACCTTTCGATCCGGATGACCTTTCACACCTGATCCGCAACGCTTCCAAACAGATTTCGCTGATCGAAGAGAACGAAATTCTCAAAGAAAAAGTGGTGTCGCTCGAAGATGTGGAGAACCTGATCGGCAACAGCGAAGCCATGCACAGGGTGCTCAGGGAGATCGAGAGCGTGGCGCAGTCAAACGCGTCGGTCATCATTACCGGCGAAAGCGGCACGGGCAAAGAACTCGTCGCGCGGGCGATCCATGCCAATTCACCGCGTAAATTCTTCCCGCTCATCAGCGTTCATTGCGGCGCACTGACCGAAAGTTTACTGGAAAGCGAATTGTTCGGGCACGAGAAAGGGGCCTTTACCGGTGCCGTTTACAATCGCAAAGGGCGGTTTGAGATGGCCGACAGCGGAACCATCTTCCTCGATGAGATAGCCACCATTCCGCCAAAGATGCAGGTCGAGTTGTTGCGCGTACTCGAAAGCAAGAGCTTTGTCCGTGTAGGCGGCAATAAGGAGATCACCTCCGATTTCAGGGTGATCTGCGCAACCAACAGGGATCTGAAAAGTATGGTCGAAAAAGGGACCTTCCGCGAAGACCTGTTTTACAGGCTCAACGTTGTGAACATCAATGTACCCCCGTTGCGCGAACGGATCGAAGACATTCCTTTGCTCGTCGACTACTTTATTAAGAAGTATTGCACCTCGATGAATAGGCCACTGATCACCATTGACAGTTCGGCCCTGAAACGTCTCGAAGGATTTCCATTCCCGGGTAATATCCGCGAACTCGAAAATATGATCGAACGGGCAATCGTGGTAGGGAACGGTAGAAAGATCACACTCAAAGACCTTCCGCTGGGTAAAGCCATTGTCAATACAACGGTCGAAAGCCTTGATGACCTTGAGAAGAACCATATATTAATGATGCTCTCCAAATACCGCTGGAATATTTCGGCTGCAGCCAAAGCGCTCGGAATAGACCGGGTAACCCTCTACAATAAAATCAAGAAATACAATTTAAAACCGGCACAACGGTAACGGAGCAGGCTGAACAGGTTAACGATACGAACCTGCCTGTATACTCTCCGCTGAGCGGATTACCAAAACTTTTATAAGTGATTCATTACCCTGCATATGGTCAGGTAGGTTGATAAACTGGTAATTCCAGTTCGAAGCAAATCTAAGTTGTTAGCGAATGAGCCTTGAAAATATCATCTTAATTTCTTTTGGATATTTTGAGAATGAGCTTCTTGAAAAGGTCGTTAATGATGTGGCGCGTGAGTTTTCGATTCCCGTAAAAACGAGGGAAGGCCACCTGGACTTAAGCGCATTTTATGAGCCCACGCGGCGGCAATACGATGGCAACAGGCTCCTCAAGGCTATTGATTTAGGGTTTGCGACCGATACCGATAAAACGCTTGGATTATTTAATGTCGATCTGTTTATTCCCATCCTTACTTATATCTTCGGGCAAGCCTACCTCAATGGGCGATGTGGAATTGCCTCCTTGTACCGGTTCAGCAACGAGCGGTACGGCATCAAAAAGGACGACAAGGTGTTTGTTGACCGTTTCAGGAAGGAAGTGATTCACGAATTGGGCCACACGTTTGGGCTGATCCATTGCCATAATCCGGTATGCGTGATGCATTCAAGTACCTATGTTGAGGACATTGACCAGAAGGGGCACCAGCTTTGTGAGAAATGCAAGATACAGTTGGAGAACAATAAAGGTTAAAGGGAAAAGGTTAAAGTGGAAAGGATAAAGGTTAAAGTAGAAAGGATAAAGGTTAAAGGGGAAAGGATAAAGGTTAAAGTAGAAAGGTTAAAGTGAAAAGGGATAGGTCGGTTGGAATACCGCATTATAACTGTGGGAGGTTGTCCCAAAAGATAGTTTTAACCTAATGAGACAACCCCAAAGAATAAGTAAATTACACAAAGTCAGATCACTCAACAACACAAAGCGTTGCAGAACCGGTACTGTTTTGTTGGGGATGATTCAAATACCCTTTAGGCCATCGGATAAACCTTCGTTTTATTGACGCGTTCTTTGATGGCTACATCGGGTTCGAAAATAATATGAATATCGTCGATGC
>JANYLE010000207.1 GCA_025363795.1 Mariniphaga sp.
TTAATTTATATCAACGGTTAGTTCCAGTTGTTTTTAACCTGGGCATTCAACGTTGGATTAGCATCTCTTTCTGACTGTGGAATAGGAAGAAGAACATGATAGTCTTTAACAGGCTGTATACCAAGTGCAGCTTGTTTTTCTGCATTGATGGTAGTTACCAGTGTTCCCCAACGCACAAGGTCGAAGAATCTTGTTTGTTCACCTGCAAGTTCAAGCTGACGCTCTCTTCTCAAAATTGTTCTTGCATTAGCCTGATCTCCAAGAGTCGTGTATTGGAAAGCACCGCCACGGGCACGAACCTGATTAATCAATGGAAGCGCAGAAGCAACCTGGTTAGTTTCGATCAATGCTTCAGCTCTCATCAAAAGAACATCTGCATAACGGATAACCTGACCATTAATAGGACTTTCGGGTTCGCCATAGCTTTTTACATTTTCGTAATATTCGTATTTGCGCCATGCTTTTTGTCCTTCTTTCTGGAAATCGCCGTATTGCAGGATACCTGCAGGACAATGATCACAGAAAGTACCATCGCCACCTTTTGTTCCGGAAGCAGCGTAGAAAGTTTTAGCAGCACGTGGGTCAGTATAGCTTACACCACTTTCGTTAGGATAAGTGAAAGCATCAACGAGTGCATTCGATACCAAAACATTGTACCAGTCCATGAATCCATATTCCTGGGCACGGTCAGAAACGGTACATTTTCCACCCCATGTTTCCTGTCCGCCGAACATATAATAGGCATTACCAACGCCCCAGCCTTCCCATGGGCCATTCATTACGGCAAAGAGTGTTTCTTTTGTTTTCACATCATTGACAAACATATCATCAACATCAGTTGCCAAAGCATAGTCATAAGGAGCAGCAGCCAGCAATGCAAATTGAGTGGCAGCCTCAGTATACTTCTTTTCATACAGATATACTTTTCCAAGTAATCCAACAGCAGCGCCTTTGGTTACGCGGCCATAATCGCCATCGGCGTAAGATAATGGCAAATTGGTAATGGCTGCCGTTAACGTAGTTTCAAGAGAAGCCCAGATCTGAGCCGCAGGGGTCCTTGAAGATTCAATAATATAATGGTCAGACAGTTTTTCCTTCAATGGAACATCACCATAACATGTTACAAGCCAGAAATAAGCTAATGAACGGAGGAACTGTGCCTGACCTGTAATACTTTTTTTCACATCAATATCAGACTGAGCAGTCGGGTTCCATTTTGAAAGTGCATCAATTACAAAATTAGTTCTGAAGACCATCTTGTAACACGAATTGAACAGGTAGTTCAACTCACCGCTATTCGAATTATGGGTATAAATCGGGAACTGAAGCAAACTACCCTGCAACGGGAAGTTCTTTTCGGCGTCGTTACCCAAAAGGTCGAATATAAAGTAGAATTCACGTGAGTACATTCCCTGGTATAACAATGGGGTGTACATCGCTGTTGATGCTTCCGTGAAGGAGGTGGCATTGGTAAAGAATGTTGAACCGTCGTACCTGTTTTCATTTTTTACGTCCAACACTTTTTCACTACACGCTACAAAGAGCAGCGATAATAGCAGAGAAAATAATATAGTCCTTTTCATAATTAGAATCTGTTAAAAGTTTAATTGTAAACCGAATCTGTAAGTGCTCGGATTAGGACGCTGTGTCTGGTCAATCCCGCGGGTGAAAATATAATTGTTTGAGTCATTAGGAGACTGGGATGAGATTTCCGGATCGTAACCAGAATATTTGGTGATTGTAAACGCATTCTGTATGGCTACATAAACCCTGAATTTGGTAAATGTGCTGTTTAAAAAGGTTTTCGGAAGCGTATAACCCAAAGTGATATTCTTCATTCTGAAGTAAGCCCCATTTTCAACATACCATGAAGAGAAAGCCATATTTGTACCGGAGTTTTGAGCAGCGGCAGGCATATCGGTAACATCACCGTCTTTTCTCCATCTTCTCAAAACATCAGTCGTTTGATTAAAAGGTTTTGTCATCCCTTCAAACCAATATTTGTTTCCGTTGACAGCATTCACACCAGCAATCCCCTGGAATTGCAACTGTAAATCGAAGCTTTTATAGGTAGCATTGAAAACACCTCCATATTGCCATTTTGGTGAAGGATTACCAATGTAAGTACGGTCTTTATCATCGATAAAACCATCTCCATTCACATCCTTAAAGATAAAATCTCCTGGTTTTAATCCAGTTATATATTCCTTTTTTGCACCTGCGGTTTTAGTATTCGTCGTGGCATTCAATGCAGTCACTTCTGCCTGGGTTGATGCAACATGGTCTACTACGTAACCAAAGTAGGAAGCAAGTGGATGACCAATATCTGTGCGGGTTGAGTTCCCGGTACTGTTATAATCACCCGATGAGATAGGAATATTTCCTAAGGTTCCCAATGCTGTTACTTCATTGGTGCTATAGGTAGCATTCAATGAAATATCCCATTTGACTGCTTTTGAATCATCACCATACGAAACAGAAGACTCAAAACCTGTGTTTTTCATACTGGCAGCATTCACCCAATAAGTTCCAACTGTACCAGGATTTCCAAGACCCGTTGTCAGTGGAATTTGAGTTTGAATCAATAAATCTTTATTGTCCCTGCGATAATAATCGAAAGTGAAATTAAGTTTGTTTTTCAGGAATCCAAGGTCAACACCCATGTCATACTGGGTAGTCTCTTCCCATTTCAAATTAGGATTTGCCATTGAGTTAACAATAGATCCGATCGAATAGGCAGTGCCATCACCAAATGAATAAACGATATTGTTGGCATCACCCTTCCAGATGTTCTGAGAAGTAAGGAAAGGCTGTATGTTATCGTTTCCGGTTTTACCATAACTACCGCGAAGTTTAAGATTGGAAATAGCGGTAACTGATTTCATAGATTCTTCTTCCGAAATGCTCCATGCAAAACCAACACCATAAAAAGTACCCCAGCGGTTGTTGATCCCAAAAACACTGGAAGCATCGCGACGTGCACTTAAATTCACAACGTAACGGTCTTTATAAGTATAACCGAGGCGGCTGAAATAAGACAACCTTGACTTACTACTATTTACATTGGCACCTTTTATTGAATTTGAGTTAGCCAAAGCCACATTCTTAATTTCGGTACTTGTATAATTTGAACCTGCCACCTCAATTGAACGATACATATTTGAAGGAGCATAGGTATTACCAAGTGTTGCACTAACGGTGTGGTCGCCAAACTGTTTATTATAGTTGAAAAAATTTTCCAGAATCATACTGTAACTGTAGTTGAAATTCTCATCTATATCAGCAGAAGTTTTAGTGAAGTTACCACCGTTGGAAGGATAATTCCAGGTATAATCGTGATAATTACCTGAGGATAATCTCGCCTGAGATTTA
>JANYLE010000245.1 GCA_025363795.1 Mariniphaga sp.
AATCTGGAAACCTGTTTACCTTCGGGCATGGGATGAAGCAGGAATTAAGGATCTGCAGATTGTTCAGAATAGCGTAACCAAAGAGAATGCCGATCTGACCGCCAACTTAGAAATTGAAGCCGAATCAAACACGTCAGCAAAATTAACCCTAGAAAGCGAGGGTGTTGTTATTGCCACACAAAAAATAAATCTCGAAAAAGGGATCAAGACCTATCCTTTGAATTTCACGATTTCGAATCCGAAGCTTTGGTGGACCAATGGACTAGGAGAACAATCGATGTACAATATTACTGGTACCCTTGTAGCCAACAACAATGAATCAACAGCTTCCAGAAGAATTGGGATCAGGACATTAAAATTGGTTCGCAATAAAGATGCAAAAGGCACCACTTTTTATTTTGAGTTAAACGGCGTTCCGGTCTTCATGAAAGGAGCGAACTATATTCCGAACGACATCTTCGCCGCAAGGGTAACCGAAGATAACTACCGTAAAGTGATAGCAACCGCCAAAACATCAAATTTCAATATGCTGCGGGTTTGGGGTGGCGGTATTTACGAAAACGACCTCTTCTACGACCTATGTGACGAAGCCGGAATATTGGTTTGGCAGGATTTCATGTTTGCCTGTGCAATGTTCCCGGGCGATCAGGCGTTTTTGGACAATGTGAAGCAAGAAGCCATTGACAATGTAAAACGACTTCGAAACCATCCTTCTATCGCGCTTTGGTGCGGGAACAACGAGATTCTGGCAGCCTGGTTTGGCTGGGGCTGGAAAAGTACCGAAGAGAAAAAAAATCCGGAGAACGCAGCAAAAATCTGGAAAGCATATCAGGATATCTTCCATACAATTCTCCCCGAAGTTATTACAAAATACGATAGTGGCCGCTCCTACTGGGATTCAAGTCCAAGTTCGGGAATCGGAATTCCTGCAGACCTTGTCAATGGCGACGAGCACTATTGGGGAGTCTGGTGGGGAAAAGAACCATTCAGTAATTACACCACCCATATTGCCCGCTTTATGAGCGAATACGGCTTCCAGTCGTTCCCCGAAATGAAAACCGTGAAAGACTATGCCCTGCCCGAGGATTATGATATCTATTCGGAAGTCATGAAGTCGCATCAGCGTTCTTCGATCGGGAACGGAACGATTGATGAATATATGCGGCGCCATTATAACAAACCGAAAGATTTTGAATCATTCTTATATGTGGGACAGGTCCTTCAGGCCGAAGGGGTGAAGGTTGCCATGGAAGGAAATCGCAGGGCGATGCCTTACTGTATGGGAACATTATATTGGCAGATTAACGATTGCTGGCCGGTAGCATCGTGGTCATCAACCGATTATTACCAGCGGTGGAAAGCGCTTCAGTACTTTGCCAAAAAGTCCTTCGAACCGGTGATCATCTCCCCGTCAGTTTCGGGTGATTCGGTTAAAATCTTTGTTGTGAACGATCTTTTGAAACCGTTTAAAGCCACCATCAATCTGCAATTAACCGACTTTGAAGGGAAAGTGCTTTGGAAAAAAGAACAGCAAACCGACATTCCGGCTAACGCTGCAACTGCAACCGTTGTACTTTCAAAGTCAGAATTGCTGAAAGGCATAAAACCTCAGAGCTGCGTCATGACTATGGACGTTTCAGAAGGAAATAAAGTGCTTCATTCCAATACTTTATATTTTGCAGAAGTGAAGGATCTGACACTGCCAAAACCTGACGTAAAATTTGAAGTTACAGAAGTCGGGAACGGGTATCAGGTGGTTTTATCTTCGGATAAGCTGGCCAAAAATCTGTTCCTGAGTCTTGACGACAAAACAGAGGCATTTTTCAGTGATAATTATTTCGATTTGCTGCCGGGGAAAAAGGTTACAATCAATTGCAAAACAAACGGCGCCCGAATCGATGATTTTACCAATAAACTGAAAATTAAATCACTGGACGGTACCTATTAAAAATCATTTTAAAAAGATTAAGACTGTCTTTTTGAAAGGACAGCTTTTTTTACCTTCAAATTTTAGAATTAAAAGAGCGAATTAAACCAATAGTAATGCAGGTAAACGGCAAGAATTATCATACGATATGGGTTCACCCAACGAATAACGCGATTGTTCAGGTGATTGATCAGCGCAAAATACCATTCGAATTTCAGATTGTTGATTTGAAAACACCGGCAGATACTTTCGAAGCAATTAAAAACATGACAGTCAGGGGAGCGCCGCTGATTGGTGTTACGGGTGCATATGGGATCTATCTTGGTTTGATAAATGATATTGAGGGTGATTGGAAAGCACAACTTATCCGGACCGCGGATTACCTTAAATCAGCACGACCAACAGCTGTCAACCTGGCAATCCTCATCGACGAACTTGTCAACATTGTGACTGATTGCAAAACAAGAGAAACGGCAAGTGAGCTTGCATTGCAAACTGCGGAGAAAATGAAAATAAGGGAAATCGGGTGGTCAGAAGCGATCGGGGATTTCGGATGCGAACTAATCGAGACCATCAGTAAAGCAAAAAACGGGTTGCCTGTTAATATTCTAACCCATTGCAATGCCGGTTGGCTCGCCTGTATCGACTGGGGGACTGCCACGGCCCCCATTTATAAAGCTTTTCACAAAGGGATTCCAATTCATGTTTGGGTGGATGAAACAAGGCCCCGTAACCAGGGTGCCAGACTGACCGCATGGGAATTATCTCAGGAAGGGATTCCGCATACGGTTATTCCGGACAACGCAGGTGGTCACCTGATGCAACATGGGATGGTTGATCTTTGCATTGTAGGCAGCGACCGCACAACT
>JANYLE010000260.1 GCA_025363795.1 Mariniphaga sp.
GTTTTTCCCGGGTAGCCCTGTCTTTATTAAAAGGATGAACGGAGAAAAGATTGATCATATACTTTATGATGATCCCAGGGCAGGTTCATATTTGAAGGAGACCATGATAACAAAAATGGAACAAGCCGGATTGAAAGATGATACACTGGAAATAAATTTTGATGCAGCCTATCGTAGAGCAGGAAGTAAAATGGTGACTTATAATGGTATTATGAACAAGGCAAACTGGTGTTACGTGATAATAAAAGGCAAACCCGAAACAAAACTGTTTGCCTGGAATGTAGGATTGGGAAATTCGACTGGGATTGGATTTGGGGCAATAAAATAATAGCCCTCCAATGATAGGGTTTCGTACCATGTCAGAGGACTGAAAAAAGGAATGAAATAAAATAGATGCTTTTGGTAAGCAACAGAATGTCATTCTATAAGGATGGAAAGAATTTATACGAACGATATGAAACAAACCTACAAAACGATTAAATACGAATGGTTGACAAGGCCAACTGGCGATCCGTTTGCTGATGCAGGCGGCTTTGCCATTGAATATCTGTCGGAGAAATTTCCCGATAAGGATATTCTGGAACTGATTGACTACATCACAAAGATCTATGTCGAAAAATGGGGAGGAAAACTAAATGCCTTTTTTTTGAATTCCAAGATTACTCAACCTGCTTTTCAAGGATCACGAAAAACCGAAGAAACATTAAAGTATTTTGAAGCAGTGATTAAAGAAACAGAACCTTCCGAAGTTGGCTACTGTCGAATTACCGGACAAGAAACCAAGTTGTTTTTTGGTGGTCGTGACAACTCTATAATGACAGGTTCAGGAACCCTAATCAATTTTCATCACTTCTTTCAGAAAGGAATTGCACTTTCAAAGGAAGCCCTGATCAGAATTCATTTTGTCCCTTTTGCATGTCAACAATTACAGGGGAAAATCAGTCTGATGCAAAGCAGCAATCAAATGCTAAGCAACTTGTTTGTTAAACTTATTGCTGAAAAAAACCTGCATGAAATTGGAATAGGTATTTCGGAAGGAGTGGCGAAATCTGATTTTAATAAGCCCGCGAATTCAATTTTCCACTTTGTTGATTATACGCTTACTAATTTACAGGATTTTAGGGATGGAAATATGCTGCCATCTTTAACTCTTTATCTTTTCACGAATTTCGGTGCAAGTCCTGATATTCAATTGTACCAACTCCCGGCAAAAGTTTTTCTTTTTTACAGAACATGCTTGCAGCCAAGGTTCCGTGAAGACTGGCAAAGATTTGTTCGATCACATTATTTCGATAGCAAGCACAAAGGGGCAATATACAATTTTCAAACTGAGAAATTTGAGTTTGTAAAATCGAAAGAGACAGAGATTATTGATCAGAGCGAATACAGACGATGGTTTAATAGGATTTACAATAAGCTATTAAACGAAGAGAATATCCGAGCAGATATCCTTCGTTGGTCACGCAAACATCCATTTAACTTTGAAATAGTATCAATCTATCAACAAAACATTATAGGTATGAAAAAAGAAACAATCAACAAAATCAAAGAGTTGGCAGCATTCCTTGTCAGGGAAGAAGATGCAGACAAAATCAAAAAGAGGATTAAAGCATTGGATGGAGCCAAAAATGCATCCGCATTGCGTCGCTTTTTGTTAAAGGACGTGGTTGCTGCAAACTATGCAGCTGGAAATGAAAAACCAATTGTATCACTGGATGATTACATAAATTATCTTTTCCCTGATGGTTCGTATTGGGCAGAGATCAGGGATCTTCTGCTTATTGCCATTTATCAGGAATTGCATGAGCGGAATTTAATTACAGAAGAGTTGAAAATTGAATTAGAATCAGAAGTTGAGAATGAAGTCGTTAACGAATAAAATCTAATTAATAATGAAAAATCTAAAAACGCAGGGATTTGTATTAATCGACGTAGATGTCGTGGCTTTAAACAATGCCGGAAAAAATACCCAAAGTAATAATGACAATGCAATTGCAACGAAATCAATCCGAAAAAACGGACGCAGTTATGTGTATGTTTCAGGTCAAGCCTGGCGGTACTGGTGGCGCGAAGCATTACAAAAGAATGCAGGATGGATCATGTCTCCCATTACACGGGAAGGGAAAATTGCTTTTACAAATGCTGATCCTTTTAAATATCCTGATGATGATGTTTTTGGGTACATGCGCGCCGCAAAAGATGCTGAACTGGACGAAAACGGAGATCCGGTAAAAGATAAAAAGGGTAACATTAAAATGACTAATGTAACTGTAACCCGCATATCTCCGCTCAAAAACTCTACAATCATTTCAGCAGCCAGCGTCAGGCCAGAAGAAAACTGGTCAAGCATGTCGCGACAGGAAGGCGATGCTGTTCCTTACGAAAAACAGGAATATTGTGCCATCATGAAAGGGATGTTTAGTTTAGACCTCTCAATGGTAGGCACATTTTCCAGCTACGATCGCACCGGCTTCAAAAATCTTTCAATTTTTTTGCAAGAAGAAGCCATTAAGAATGGTGCGGAGGAAATTGATGATCCATATATATTGGATGGGAAAGGAAATCCCAAAAAGCTGGTTCGTTTAGAAAAAGATATCCGTGAAAAGCGGATATTTGATACTATTCAGGCACTAAAAACCATTTCAGGTGGTGCTATGCAAACCAACAACATGGGCGATGTAACACCTAAGTTTATAATTCTGGCAACGGCGAATACAGGGAATCATCCATTTAGTCATATTGTTGGCAGCAAAGGGCAACGCGACGATGAAGTTGTTTTCAACTTTGAAGGATTGGTAGAAGTATTGAAGGATTATAAAGAAACTTTCGATGGCTCGGTATTTATTGGCCGTCGAAGTGGATTTATGGATGAGATTGCTTCTCAACTTGATTCTTTGGAAACTTTAACGGATATTCCTGTAGTAAAAGTATTATCTGTCAATGAAGCCATTGATCAATATTGCGAACAGATGAAATCCCAGATTGAATAATGAAAGCATTCCGTATTAAAATAAACTCGTGGACTTCGAGTTTCAGGTATCCCAACCTGATTTCGGGTTTTCAACCTACGCTTGAGGTTCCGCCAGTGAGTACGGTTATGGGCTTGATCAATGCAGCATCGGGAAAGTATTTGGACAACAAGGAAATTGAATTGGGTTATTATTTTGATTTTAAAATTAAGACGATTGATCTGGAAACGATTTATCAAATCAAAGCGAATGATAAAAATTATCCGGACAATGCAGTTAAATCAAATGTGATCCAGCGAGAGTTTCTTTACGATTGCCGACTTTTTCTATATTTTGTTGATGAAGAATTGGTTTCCTATTTCCGACAGCCAGCATACCAGATCCTTTTGGGGCGAAGTAGTGATCTGGCCGGAATCGAAAGTATCAAAGAAGTGGAATTGCTCGAGGTACAAAATGCCAGAATTGGTGGACAGGTAGTTCCTTTTAATGGGAACTATTTACCTGGTCAAATTCAGGCATTGCCGAAATACTTCAGTAATACCATCCCACGCAAAAATATGGGTACAGAACCGTATTCTGTAATCTCTTACAACAATCCTGTCAATTCACAATTAACCGGATTTAGACCCGATTTGGAAGAATTCGACAGCGACATTTTCTTCCATAAGTTTCAAGTATGACAACAATAAATCAGGAGGTTCTGGCAAAATCAGGAACTCCTATTTCCTTAAAGCAGCACATTGATGAATGTCTTCGGATGTACGAGTCACTTCGAAAAGCATTTTGCAGGTTGCCATTAAACGATGCCGATCGTTTTTGGAGGTTAATTCGTTTGGCTGTTATCTTTCATGATTTAGGTAAAGCCCATTCCGAATTTCAGAAAATGCTATTGGGAAAAAGAGCCAATTGGTACTATCAACGGCACGAATTATTTTCAGTACCATTCATCAATCAACTTGTTTTATCCCAAGAAGACAAATTATTTATAAAATTGATTGTTGCCGGGCATCACAAGGACATCAACTTCCTGTTCAACTTTATTCAGCATTCTTATAAAACTGGGGATGACATTTTTTCCTTTTTCGAAGATGGTAAGTTGGAATGGGATGAAGAAGCCGGAAAATTGAATGCAGGTTTTATTAAATCGTTCTTAAACGATTATGGCATTTTATTGAATTCAAGCATATTGGTGCCGCCTTTTGCGGAAATAAAAGCGTATTCCAGAAAGCCAGTTAATACAGCAAACATCAAGTTTCAGGAACTACTACTTGGGGCCGGGGCATTGAAACAATGTGACCATTCTGCATCAGCCGGAATATTTAAAGTGAATATCCTGGAAGAAAAACATTTTAACTTTCTGTATGAGACAAAGTGGGCACCTTACTTTCATCAAAAGAGAGCTTCAGAAACCAATGGAAATATTGTTTTGACTGCACCAACTGGTTCAGGCAAAACCGAAGCTTCAATGATGTGGTTGCACAAACAATTGAAAGAAAACGGACAAGGACGAACGTTTTATATACTACCATTTACCGCTTCCATCAATGCCATGTTTGAGCGGCTGGACGAGAAAATGCAAGGAAACAACGAGATTGTGGGAGTCATTCACGGGAAGCTTGCGGAATACATTGAAACCCGCTTCGAAAAAGAAGAGTTCAGCATAAATAATGAGAAGTTGAAACAGGAATTAAAAGATAGCTTTCGCGCCTTGGTCCCGCCATTAAAAGTTGCTACGCCATTTCAACTTTTGAAATCGATCTTCGGTCTGAAAGGATTTGAAAAGGGAATCTTTGAAATGAGTGGTGGTTATTTTATTTTCGATGAAATTCATGCTTACGATCCCGAAGTGACAGCACAAATCAAAGTATTGATCGAGTTTGCGACCAAATATCTTAATGTAAATGTTTGTTTGATGACAGCCACTTTGCCAACTTTTCTGAAAAATGAATTTGCCGGAGCAATTGGAAATTTTACTGAAATCAGTGCTGATAAAGAGTTATATCAGTCTTTTATCCGTCACCGCATCAAAGTAGCAAAAGGATTGCTTTCCGATCACATTGCCGTCATTCAGAAAAGGCTGGTTAATGGAGATAAAGTTTTGGTTGTATGCAATACAGTTAAACAAGCGCAAAACATTTACAACTGTTTGAAAGCTTCCCGAAAAGTATTACTTCATGGTGCTTTTAACGGTGTTGACCGTAACACAAAGGAAAAAGATCTAAAATCAGAAGAGATAAGACTTTTAGTCGGGACGCAAGCTATTGAAGTCAGTTTGGATATCGATTACGATGTCATCTTTACCGAACCTGCTCCGCTCGATGCCTTGTTACAACGCTTTGGTCGTGTAAATCGCCACCCCTTAAACGGACAATATCGACCTCCATGCGATTGTATTGTATTCTCCGAGCGCAATGAAGTTGATAAGTACATTTATAAAAACGAAGAAATCATCATTCGCACTTTAAACGCACTTCGCGATATGGAATCATGTAGTTCAGGAGTGGTTGCCGAAATCGACTTGCAAAAATACATCGATGAAGTTTATCCTGATTGGTCGGTTAAAGACAAAGAAGATTTCGATCGGGTTTATACGCATTTGAAAGCAGACGTGATGGAGAACCTTGCTCCGTTTATCTATGATTCACATCGAGAAGAGGAATTTGAAAAACAGTTTGATGGTATAAAAGTGCTTCCAGCAATAAAAGCAAACGAATACAGGGAATTACTTGAAGCAAACAAATTCATCAAAGCTGAATCCTTGAAGGTATCCATCAACAAACAACGATTTGCCTCCTTGATAACCAAAGAAGGAATTCATCGCGATGTTTCGGCTTTCAAACTACTTCGAAAAGAGGAAATTAAAGAGCAGCCTTTTTACATCATTGATCGAAAATATGATTCGGAATTGGGGTTACAAATTGATGTAGAAGAGCAAGTTTTTGATTGTTCAATCTTTGCATAAAAATAACTAACCATGCAAATCACTGACACTCATTTCAATTATTATCTTGTCTGCCGTTGTAAATTATGGCTTAATGCAGTTGCAGGGGAACCGGTGAGGCTGATGATCTCGTGCCTACGGCACTTATCAAATCAGGAGATGACGATGTTCTACCAATATTTTGTCCCTGACGGGACATTAATAAATTTAAAAAGGAATAGTGCATGGAGGCGAATGGGTGGCTAAGAAATGAATGATTGAAATGAAGCTAACGAAGACATTTATCTTGAACAATGCGGTAACTACCAGATTAGATTGGAATATATCTGTCCCGTTAGGGACAAAATATCGGTAGAAAAATAGACGTAATAATTAACAAAAGTCCCATAAGGACGAGATAGAATTATGGCAAACACCTACACCCAGATTCACATACAGGCAGTCTTTTCCGTCCAAAGCAGGGAATGTATTATCCAAAACATCTGGAAGGATGAATTATATAAATATATTACCGGAATAATACAAAATAATGATCACAAATTGTTAGCCATTAACGGAATGCCGGACCATATTCATATTCTTTTCGGACTAAGGCCTTCTCAGTCAATTTCCGATCTAATGCAGGATATAAAAGGAAGTTCATCAAAATGGATTAATCATAAAAAACTTGTTCGGGGGAATTTTTCCTGGCAGGAAGGTTTCGGGGCATTTTCTTACAGCAAAACTGATTTGCCGAACGTGATCCAATACATTAATAATCAAACGATCCATCACAGAGGAATAACCTTTGCAGAGGAGTACCTTGAAATGTTAAAAAAGTTTGAGATCGATTATGATGATCGGTATCTGTTTAAACCGGTTGATATTAACTATACTGATCCTGACTACAAAGGACCAGGGTAAAAACTTTGATGATGATCACGGGGACCCATTTCAACTATTATCTTGTATGCCACCGTAAACTGTGGCTCTTTGCCAATGGCATTTGCATGGAACATACTTCCGACCTTGTTTATGAGGGGAAGTTGATCCATGAAAACAGCTATCCCCAGCGAGCTTCAAAATATCGTGAGATTGAA
>JANYLE010000336.1 GCA_025363795.1 Mariniphaga sp.
CCCATCTTTCATCAGTTTGGCCATGGCCATATCTTTTGAAAGGAAATCGGGAAGGAACATTTTTTGGGAAAAGGTGGTGACTTTATCAGCAGGAATTCCGAGTGCCATTTTAATTCCAAAGCCATTCCAGCTATTTCCGGGCACGCACAGGTCCACCAATTGGCGATAGGTCAGTTTTTCATCCTTCGAAGTATCGTATTGAAGCTGGTGATTGACACATTTTTCAAACTGGTCGCGCACACGGGTGGAACAATTATCCGAAAAGTGTTTATAACGATAAACCCGATTCTCCTTTTTGGCATTTTCAAGCAATGCATCGAAAAGTGCCTGCTTCTCCTCTTGCGAAATATTCAAAACCTGCTCGTAAACACTCCGTTGCTCTTCATGATACTCTTCCATAAACGACACCATGCGTTGTCCTGCCAATAGGTAATCGGTTTCTCCTTTCGAAAATCGCCAAATAAAATTAGGGGTATCGAAACTAAAAATGCCATAATTAAAAACATAGTCGATTCCCGACTTTGGATCGTTGATGCGGATAGCGCTATGGCCAAAATAGGAGTAAATTTCATCCCCCGGAGCACAAGTCAGCAATGAGATTTGAGCATCCGCCGAGAGTGGTGTAGAATAAGCCTTCGGAAATAATAAAAGAAAAAAAGCAGCCAGCAATACCAAAGTTTTCATCGGGGAATATTTTTATTTTGCGGTTCAAAAGTAACAATTTAAAGGCTAATGGATAAAGACAAAAGTTTAAATTCATAAACAAAACAACTTACAATCACTTTAACCTTTCCTCTTTAACCTTTATCCTTTAACCTTTATCCTTTCTTTATTCATCAATGCCACGCACCTAAAATAGCCCCCATTGCTGTATAACTGAAGACATCGTAACCAGCATGGATCAGGTAAAGTTTCCGAGAATAGTTCTCATAAATTGTCGTATTGGCCTTTGAGGCAGAGATCCATGCAATTGAAACCACAGCACCCATTGCCGCACCGGATAGGACATTGGAATGGGGTGGAATAAAGAATGCCATTGCGAAGGCCCCAACAAAAGCAAAAGAGATCGAAAGGAGGGCCATAACCCAAATGGGGTGACCTTTCCTGAAGTCGGCTTCCGTAAAACCACATTCGCGCATCCACCTCTTTCCCTGTATCAGCGGCGAATACCAGAAGCTTCCGATGATTACTTTCACAAATGCAGCAAGCAGAACTGCCCAGAAATTTATTGTCGGGAAAAAAAACATAGCATTCTGATTTAACTTATCATTAATCTAATAACACAAATTACTTACGAAGGTTTCAGAAAGCGGGGTAAAACGGAGCAGTTAAAGCTTTAAAGCCATCGGTATAAATCCCGCTTTCATCTAAAATAGTTATTTCATTATCAGTCGGGTAACCCTTTTCGACAGTGAATTCCAATAAAACCCGTTTGGGTGCTTTTCCCGTCTTAGGGATTACGTTTGTTTGCTTTCGCAGACAAAAGCCAGCCAACCGGGCACTTCCCCTGAATTCAACACAACTTGTAAACGGGATGACGACACAAAGCCGGCCGGTACTGCTGAGCAATTTTCGAGCTCCCGTAATTAACTGATCAAAAGACAAACTGTCGTTGTGACGCGCTACAGCCAAAGCGGGATCGCATGTTTTCAGCGAGTTGATAAAGAAAGGCGGATTACTGACAATCAAATCATATGAATCAGAAAAAGTGTCGGCAAAAGCCAGAAAATCAGCATGAAAAACTTGAAGCCTGTCACTCCAGACCGAGTGTTCAAAATTATATTTTGCCTCCTCAAAAGCCAAATCATCAATTTCGACGGCATCAATCTGCGCTTCCGAAAGCTGCGCCAGCATCAAAGCAACAAGTCCCGTTCCCGTCCCAACGTCAAGTATCCTTTTGGCATCAGCTACAGGTGCCCAGGCTCCAAGAAGTACACCGTCTGTACCCACTTTCATGGCCGCCTTTTGCTGTTCTATCCGGAATTGCTTGAAATCGAACCAGTTGTTTTTACCCATCGTTTAATTACTATTTAGTGACGCGACGACTTTAAATCACCACTTTGTTATACCTCATCACCAAAATTAAAATTTCTCAAATGCTCCCAGTCCAAAAAGGGCAAAGTCATATTTCACGGGATCGGAGGGATCAAAAAGCCGCAAATTACCTGTAAGTTCTTCCACTGCCTGCCAATCGTTCTGAGAACGATGAAGCAATCCTAATTTCCGGGCTACGTTTCCTGAATGAACATCCAATGGCATCATTAACGCTGCAACCGGAATTGAATTCCAAATGCCGAAATCAACCCCACAATTAGCCGGGCGAATCATCCATCGAAGAAACATGTTTATTCTTTTTGCAGATGAACCAGTGGATGGGTTAGCAATATGTTTCCCGGTTCGGTGTTGTGGGCCAAAAGAGAGAAACTGCTCACGAAAATAAGTAATTGCCGTTTTTACAGTACCATCAATGGAATAACCTTCGGCAAATAATTTTTCGAGCCCGCCGCCTTCGCGATAAATCGCTGAAAGTGCATAAATAAAGTAGTTGCAATCAATACCATTAAATGTACGATGGACAAACGAGTCAAATCGCGTTGGATCGTTAACCGGGGTTTGTGTCAAAAACAAATAAGGTTGACCATCCATCAATTGGATCATTCTATTGGCATTCCGAATAATTGTTGTGCGTTGTCCCCAGGCAATGGTAGCTGAAAGAAACGCAGCAATCTCAATATCTTCTTTACTTGCAAACTGGTGAGGAATCGAAATAGGATCAGTTTCAATGAAATTGATACAATTATACTGATTATATTTTTCGTCGAGGAAATTCTTTAAATCTTCAGGAAACATTGTCGTGGTGATTGTAAAAAAGGTTTGTATTCAAATACAAAAACTTATAGCTCTTTCGAATCATGTATTTTGACTTGTAGGCCAGAGACTTTTAGCATATACAAATTTGATGAGTTATAAGTTTAAACAGATCTTATGTTCCTAAAGTCTTTCAGCCTAAAGCCTAAATAACTTTGTCACTTAGATTTCAACCACACCATCTCTGATGTGAATCATCCGGTCAGACTTTCCGGCAAAATGCTCATCGTGCGTTACAATGATAAAGGTTTGTCCGAATTTTTCGCGGAGGTTGAAAAACAGACGATAAAGTTCTTCCTGATTATGGGAATCAAGGTTTCCCGATGGTTCATCGGCTAAGATAATGGCCGGATTGTTGATCAGCGCCCTGGCAACGGCAACCCTTTGTTTCTCACCGCCTGAAAGCTGTGATGGCTTATGTCCCAACCGGTCGCTGAGTTCAAGTATATTCAGGAGTTCTTTGGCCCTTGACTCAACCTCTTTCCGGTTTCGCCGTGCAATATAACCGGGGATGCAAACATTCTCAAAAGCAGAAAATTCAGGTAATAAATGATGAAATTGAAACACTAAGCCAATCTCTTTATTTCTGAAACGGGAGAGCTCCGTTTCTCCAAATGCAAAAACATCTTTTTGATTGATCCAAACTTTGCCGGAATCAGGTTTTCCAAGGGTCCCAAGTATCTGGAGTAAAGTGGTTTTTCCGGCTCCGCTTGCTCCAACAATTGAAACAATCTCACCCTTTTCCACGTGAAGTGAAATTCCTTTCAAAACCTGAAGGTCGCCAAACGATTTGACCAGTAACTCTGCGTTAAGCATTTAGGCTAAATGATTCATATAAAACTATAATTCCCGGTTGGAGAGGTCAATTGGATCAATCTTTGAGTTCTTCATCGATTTTACGCTTCACCTCAGAACCGCTCTTTTCAAGATTCTCACTCATTTTAGTTAAATCTTGCTTAATATCGGCAGTGTGACTTTCAAATTCATTTTTGATATCATCGGTGGCTTTCTTGAATTCACGCATCCCTTTGCCGACAGTCCGTGCCAGCCCTGGTATGGCATCAGCACCAAAAAAAAGCAAGGCGAATAAAACCACAACAATTAGCTCGCCGCCACTGGGTATAAAGAGTACGATATGTTCCATTTAGATTTTCTTTTTGACAAAGATACAATTTTGAACAACGATTGATGATTTTAATGAAACGAATTTCGGCTTAATAAGCAGTGGTCAGGAAGAAAAGAGCATGGAAAATTGAAAATATGGCAATATGAAAATCCCATCATGCCGAATCAACGATTCCGGAATTACCGAATTCTTACTTAAACGAAGTCGCATATTAAAAACATTTTCCCACAAAAAAGCCCGGCACTTGTTCAGAGCCGGGCTTTTATTATAATTTATTGAATGCTATTTCTTGTCACCAACAATCCTGCTGCTTTTAGGCAAAGAATCGTAAGCAATTGGAGTAGCTACAAAAACTGAGGAATATGTTCCGATAAATACACCAAAGAGCAATGCAAAGATAAATCCCTGGATCGATGTTCCTCCGAAGAGGAAGATAGCAGTTAATACAACCAATGTAGTCAACGATGTGCTAAAAGTACGACGGAGCGTGCTGTTCATAGCATCATTGTAGGTCTTAATGGTATCTTGTTTCGGATGTAAGTGTAGGTACTCCCGAATACGGTCAAATACAACTACCGTGTCCATAATTGAATAACCCAGCACCGTAAGGATAGCTGCAATAAATGCCTGGTCGATCGCAAGCGAGAATGGCAGTATCCCATCTAATAATGAGTAAGCCCCCAGCAAGATCGTAGCATCATGTGCCAAGGAAACCAAACCTCCAAGACCAAATGCCCAATTTCTGAAACGGACGGCAATATAGAGGAAGATAATCAGCAAAGAGAAGATAACTGCCAGAATAGCACTCCTCACAATATCAACAGATATGGTTGGCCCCACTTTTTGTGAACTCAGCCTATAGTCTTTCAGGAATTTCTCTTCAGTGACACTTGCATTTAAAAAAGGTTTTAATCCCTTAAAAAGAAGGCCTTCAACTTCTGTATCAACAGCTTCAACATCCTCTGCCTCTGTAATTTTGTAATCGGTAGTAATCCTCACCTGTTGGTTTCCACCAAAGGTCTTTACTTCAGGAGCAGTACCAAATCCGCCAGCTAATGCATTAGAAATATCCTCAACTTTTACATCATGTTCGAAACGGACAACATAAGTACGCCCCCCCTTGAAGTCAATTGACTTATTCAATCCCTTAAAGGTCAACGAAAAAATAGAAATTGCCACCAATGTACCGGAGATATAATAGAATATCTTACGATTCTGAATAAAGTGAACTGCAGTATGACGCAACCACTCTCCTGTCATTTTAGTTACAAAAATGATCTTTTTATTATTATCCAACCAACGTTCGAAAATCAAACGGGTAATGAATATCGCAGTGAAAAGTGATGTTACAATCCCAATGATCAAAGTAGAAGCAAAACCCTTGATTGGACCTGAACCAAACACATACAACACAATACCTGTAAGAAGTGATGTTACGTGGCCATCGATAATGGCAGATAAGGCATGATTGAAACCATCTTTGACCGCAATTCTCGGACCCTTACCAGCTCTCACCTCTTCTTCAATACGTTCGTATATCAATACGTTGGCATCAACTGCCATACCCATTGTTAACACGATACCGGCAATACCGGGAAGTGTTAGTACAGCACCCAGACAAGCCAGAATACCAACAAGGAAGAAAAGGTTGACCACCAGTGCCATATTTGCTGCAAGACCGGCACCTTTACTATAGAAGAACAACATGTAAGCAAGTACAAGTATAAATGCTGCAATGAATGAGTACATACCACTCTGAATTGACTCCTGACCTAAAGTTGGCCCAACGATCTCCTCTTGTACAATCTTAGCTGAAGCAGGCATTTTACCTGATTTCAACATGTTCGCGAGATCCTTTGCTTCTTCAACAGTGAAGTGACCTGAAATCTCGGTACGTCCGTTTGGTATTTCTCCCTGAACAGTAGGGAAAGACTGTACATAGTTATCAAGGACAACAGCAACACTCTTGCCAACATTTTCGCGAGTCATCCGCTGCCATATTTTAGCACCCTCAGCATTCATATTCATATCCACCACACTTGAAGCCTTATTCTGACCAAAGTCCTGGCGGGCATCAACAACCGAACCCCCATCAAGTGGAGCACGACCGTCGCGGTTTGTTACTTTTAAAGCGATCAACTGAAAGAAATTACCCTCTTTCTCGGTTGGCTGTGCACTCCATCTGAATAACATCGTCCTCGGAAAGATTGATTTGATCTGAGGCATATTCAGGTATTGGCTTACTGCAGCGGTATCTTTGCTATGTGAATATCCTACAATTGGTCCGCGGAAAAGCTGACCATCACGAGAAGTACTTGGTGATAAGACAGCGAAAAGCGGGAAATTTTTTGAAATCTCTTCTGACGAACCAGCTGCCAGGGAATCTTTACCCTGTTTCTTTATTTCGCTCAATAAATCACTTGCCTTTGCTGAATCAGATTTGGCAACCAATTTAGTTGAATCAAGAACAGTTGAACCCGACTTTGCAAGTTCTTTAATTTCGCGCAGACGTTTGTTCGCTTCCAATAAGAAAGGATAAACTTCGCTATTTTCATGTGTTTCCCAGAATTCAAGGTTTGCAGTTCCTTGTAAAAGTTTCCTGACTCGTTTAGGATCCTGAATACCAGGAAGCTCAATAAGGATACGTCCTTTAGTTTGAAGCTGCTGAATATTCGGCTGCGAAACCCCAAACCGGTCAATACGTGTGCGTAAGATCTGGAATGAATTATCTACAGCACTATTTGATTCCGTACGGATAACCTTAAGAACATCAGCATTGGATGAGTTAAAGTTTACCTTATCCCTTAAGTCAAGGGTATTGAAAATGGCTGCAAGTTTTGCGTTAGGATCAACCGTTTCAAATGCTTTGCCAAATAAAGTAACAAAATCATCCTGACTGGTTTTCTGGTTTTTGAGTGCCAGCCTGATTGCTGAATTAAATGTGGAATCGGTACTGAAACCTGACATTGCTCTTACCAGATCAACCACTGATATCTCTAGCGTTACGTTCATACCACCCTTAAGGTCAAGACCTAACGGAATAGCATATTCGTTTACTTCACGGAAAGTATATTTCCTCAAGCCAAGGAAATTGTAAACGGGTTGGCTCGCGATAGAGTCGAGGTAATTAGCTTCCAGTTTCTGAGCAAGTCCTTCTAACTGCTCAGGCGAAGCACCTGGATTTTTAACTCTTGCCTTCGTAATTCCATAAACTTTAGCATCCTTTTCAACCTGAAAGGTCTTATAAGTAAAATAAAGCTGGTAAAAACAAACTAAGGCTAACGAGATGGCTACAAGCCGGATCAGTCCTTTATTCTGCATTTGATAAACGGTTTAATTATCTGTATTGGATTATATTAAATACTCAAAAAACTCAGGAGGCAAAGATATTTAATTTCCGGAATAAAAGTGACTGAAAACAGGAGAGAAAGTTTAAATATTAATCTTTTGTACGATAATATTGATTCGCCTGCCATCTCCTGACTAAGTGAATCTTAATTATTAAGATTTCCGGTCGAATAATAATAATAACTTTGAATTCACGTTTGATACTTTATTTAATCATCCGAAGTTTTTCGGAATCATCATATCCATAATCTATGACTCACGAAGATTTTAAGGTAAAAGTTTTAGGGGACAGAACGATAAAGTCCCAGCTAAGACCATCTTTTCACCCGGACGGTTTATCGTTTGGATTTATTGAGAACCACGACAGGATTTTACTCGACACTTCATTGGAAAATTTCAAGCTATGCCAGGATACCAATGAAGAACCCTTTTCTTTTGAAAAAGCCGGACCCCACAAGCATCTTTATTTTGATGCTGTGGCCACCAAGGTTGCAATAGTGACGTGCGGAGGATTGTGTCCCGGTTTGAATAACGTGATTCGTAGCCTTGTTAACCAACTGTATTATCGCTATAACGTTAGCAGGATCATTGGGATACAATATGGTTTTGAAGGTTTTATTTCGAAATACAATCATCCGGTAATTGAGCTTACTCCTCAAAGAGTTGATAATATCCATCTTTTTGGTGGAACTATTCTTGGATCCTCGCGAGGCTTGCAAGATGTGGGCGAGATCGTTGATTCACTGGTCTCTCAGAATGTAAATATCCTGTTTTGTATTGGAGGTGATGGCACTATGCATGGCGCCCATGCCATTCACGAAGAGATTGCACGCCGCGACCTGAAAATTTCGGTGGCGGGAATACCGAAGACCATCGACAATGATATTAATCTCATCGACAAGTCGTTTGGATTCGAAACGGCCTTTTCCATTGCCCACGATATCATTCGCTCTGCTCACAATGAAGCTGTTGGTGCCTACAATGGCATAGCGGTTCTAAAACTGATGGGGCGAGATTCCGGATTTATTGCGGCTTATGCCACCCTTGCAATTCAGGAAGTCAATTTTGTACTTGTACCCGAGATGACATTTGATATGAATGGTCGAAAAGGCTTTTTAAACCTGTTGCGCAACCGCCTCGAAAACCGTCATCATGCATTGATAGTGGTCGCGGAAGGTGCCGGACAGCACTTTTTCGAAAATGAAACTTTTGAGAAGGATGCATCTGGAAATATCCAGAATAAAGATATTGGCCTATATCTAAAAGATAAAATATCGGAGGAATTCAAATCGAAGAACTTTCCGTTTTCACTCAAATACATTGATCCGAGCTATATTATCCGAAGTGCTCCGGCCAATGCCAACGACAGCAAGTTTTGCAGCCTATTGGCACAAAATGCTGTTCATGCTGCCATGGCAGGCAAGACAGATTTTGTGATCGGACATTGGAATCACGAATTTACGCTGCTCCCAATACCAATTGCCGTCTCCAAACGAAAGAAAATAGATGTGGAAAGTGAATTATGGTGGAATGTTCTTGAAACCACCGGACAGCCGGCGTCAATGAAAAATTAAAATAGTCGGGGCAACGGATAATTAAAGAAGGGTAATCTTAGTCTGTTCAAAATCGAGGACAGCATTTCTGGAGTAGAGAAAATCACATCCAATTAATCCGGCAATCTTTTTATCGGAGAATTTGGCGTATTCATTATTAATATGCTCGAAATCTACCAATGCAACTTTAAGCGGTCCGAAGTTGAGTCCCCCAAGCTTTAATTCTGCGATGGTTCCTGAATTTGTCTCAACCACTTCTTTTCCCAAACCGGTCGCCATCACGGATTCGTCCTCATTTGTAAGGTAATGTTCCGTCAAAGAACTATCGAAGACACTTTTCGAAGCACCAGTATCAATCACCCACCAATACTCTTCAAGTCCGGTGAACTCAGCCTTTATTAAAGGATGATA
The DNA here is from genome assembly GCA_025363795.1 of Mariniphaga sp. Taxonomy (GTDB): domain Bacteria; phylum Bacteroidota; class Bacteroidia; order Bacteroidales; family Prolixibacteraceae; genus JAAFHB01. The sequence goes on from JANYLE010000336.1 coordinate 9,307, forward strand.
AGTTTTTGCTTCTAACTCGACAATCTCAAAACGGATTTCCGCCATTGTTTAAAAATTAAAAAAGAAAAGGGGCACAAGGCCCCTTTTCCGGCAATATATAAAGTAAAATTACTTCTTATTCAATTCATCCATAACGTTCATTACTTCGCGGACATGGCCTTCGCTTTCTTTCATCATGGCCATTTCTACGTCATTCAATTTGAGTTCGATGACTTTTTCGATTCCGTTTTTGCCTAATACAACAGGAACACCAAGGTAGCAATTATTGATACCATACTCACCCTGAAGTTGAATACAAACAGGGAAGATTCTGCGCTGATCTTTAACAATCGCTTCAACCATCTGAGCTGCAGCAGCACCCGGAGCATACCATGCAGAAGTTCCCATCAGTTTTACTAATTCACCACCACCAACTTTGGTGCGCTCAACAATAGCGTCCAATTTTTCGGCATCAAGTAATTCAGTTACTGGAATACCACCTACAGTTGTATAGCGGAGTAAAGGAACCATTGTATCACCATGACCACCTAAAAGCATTGCCTGAATCTCTTTTTGAGAGATATTTAATGCTTCTGCAAGAAATGCACGGTAACGGGCAGTATCCAGAATACCAGCCATACCCATAACCTTATTACGAGGTAATTTGGAAGCAAGATGTGCCTGATAAGTCATTACGTCCAATGGATTGGAAACAATGATAATAATAGCGTTTGGTGAATACTTAACGATATTTTCAGTTACTGATTTAACAATACCGGCGTTGATTCCGATTAAATCATCGCGGCTCATGCCCGGTTTACGAGGTAAACCAGAAGTGATTACAACAACATCAGAATCTGCAGTTCTTGAATAATCATTGGTAACACCCACGGTGCGTGTATCATAACCATTAATTGGGGCCTTCTGCCAGATATCAAGCGCTTTGCCTTCGGCTACGCCTTCTTTGATATCCAATAAGATCACCTCATTTACAACTTCGCGATATGCCAATACATCAGCACATGTTGCTCCTACATTTCCTGCCCCAACTACTGTAACTTTCATAAAAATCGAATTATATTTTTCTTATAAACAAATACTGTTTGAATAAACCACGCAAATTTAAATAGTTTGCAAGGATAAAAAAAGAATTTCTTAACACTTAACAAATACTTAACATTTTTAATAAATACTTAATTCTCTTATAAAATTATAAAGTAAAAATCTTAAAAATCTACAACTTACGATTACAACCCTATTTACGAATGGCGCATATCATCCGCAAAAGATGACGCAAATGAACTATTTTGATCCATTGCAGCAATTTTAGTCGCCATCCGCTGAACTTATCCGAATGATTTTATCGGTTTCCAAAATCCGTTAAAGTGAGAATCAAAAAGAAGTTGCGGCAACGTCAATTAGCCAAATCATCCGCGCTCCTCAAGCAGACAAGGGACTTGCCGGAGATTGATCAACCCAATTTTTTGTTACCTTTGGAAGTGGTCGTGAAAAGACCCTCTGGCGTTGAAGAAAAGCACTAGCGTTCTTCAGCTTTGAAGAACCGGTAATGTCCCTTTTTAGCATTGTTGATTCCCTAAAAAAAGGAAATGACGGAATCACAAACTCAAATGCAAGGTCCTTTTACAACAAATCTATACTGAGAGCGTTCATTATACGAAACGCCGTATTGAATTTCTTCATTAAGTGTAAAACCAAAACGCATGACAGCATCGGCATACAAATTTCCGGCAATTTCAAACCGATTACCACGGTTTTGCGTTTATGATGCTGCAATGCGGAAACCAATGAATATAGGAAAGTTACAATATCTACAAGCATAACAAACAATGACGAAATTATTAAAAGACTTTATTAATAG
>JANYLE010000351.1 GCA_025363795.1 Mariniphaga sp.
CAGTCCCTTTCAAGAGTTCTTTGGCTTGTTTTACCATGTAAGGTTTTACGCAAACCGAAGCAACATCATACTTTTTGGCGATTGTACACTCTCTTTTTAAATCTTCATCTGTCATCGTTGGATGAAGAATTGAGTGGTCAATCATTTTTGCAAGTTCTTTAACTTTTGTCATTCTTTTGATTTGATTAAATATTTGACATTTATGAAATTATACATCTTTGCCGATTTGAAGTAACCGCGACTTATAAGTTTAGGGCGCTTTCCTTAAGTTATAAATTTTAATTATTCGCTAAATGTGGTAACTGTTTCCAATCGGATAATTTTCGGTATTGCAATACAATTCACTGTATATATAGAAGTTATTTTTGCTGGTGTGAAATTTTAGCGATATATGAAGAATCGGTGAGCCCAGCGGGATTTTCAGCAAAACAGCAATATTTTTGTTGGCATTTTCTGCGCGAAGTTCTTGTTCGGATCCGGTGATCTCGATGCGGTAATGCTGACTTAGTGTTTTGAAGAATGACCCATCTATAAATTCTAAGTCAATCAGTCCTTCAAGAATTTTCCCTGACAACCAGTTGTATTCAATCATTGCGGGAATCTCACCAACGCACCTTAATCTGGAAAAATGGATACATGCCTCTTTGATTTCGCTTTCGCTGACTGTAAAATGGATTTCAGGATTCCAGAAGTTCATTTGGGGCTTTTGAAGAAAAATGGTTTTTACATCACCACCAACAGCCTCTGAAAATCCCTTAACATTTAGTAGTCCAAGTGATTGTCTTCGCTCCCTGACAATGCTCCCTTTCCCGTGTTGCCGTTCGATAAATCCCTCTTTTGTGAGTTCATCCAGTGCTTTTCGAGCGGTAGTTCTTGTAATACTGAAACTTGAACAAAGCTCATTTTCTGAAGGAAGGTAATCTCCAACAACATAATAGCCTTTTTGAATCTGAAGTTTCAGAAAGTTTTGAACCTGTCTGTACCTTTTTTCTTCCATTCGAAATGATTTTTCACAAAAATACCATTTTTACTTGTACGTACAAGTAAAAATGGTATTTTCCTTCGCGGAAGCTAATTTTCCTTGCCTATTTGTAAATCACGCTCTTTCGTTCAATTGAATAAGCGGTAAATATTCCTACCGCGTCATCCACCGGTTTTATATTGGTCGGTATATTGGCAGATGGGCCGCTAAATATCGGGACTTTTGGATAATAATCAGAAATATAGCTGCTTATAAACGAATAATAATCTTCTGTAATCCCATACATTTCCACAGTGACCGTATCTCCCGGGGATAGTTTTTCATCTTTCCGGTCCTCTCTGAGGCTATACACCGGATAACCATCGAAATATTTTCCTTCAAAGCCATTATTATCAGTTATGGAATATTTAAAAACGCTGTCCGTCAACAACTGATTGTTTCTTAGAATTTTAATCAGGTAAAAATTTCTTCCCTGTCCAGGATCCATTGAGAATAGGTTCACACTCCATCCGTTGGTGTCGCGGTATAAGTTATTATAAATCAAATGTACAGAATCGATAGGGTTCAGCCGTTTAAGTAATGACTGGGCAGTATACTCTTCCATAACGTTATCGCCATTGATATCAACATTCTTGATCTGTAGTGTATACGTCCGGCCGGGAACGCCAAAAACATCAGGTGCGGTATAATAGGTCCCTTTCTGCAATTGGTCCTCTGTGAGTCCGAATGTTGTGCTGCCATCCGAAATAGTAACCTCTGCGTTTGATATCACCTGTATCGGATCTTTCTTTAGTGCGTCTCCCATCTTCGATAGTTTAACCATCTGGCGGGTAACATCGGTCGAAATATATCCTTCGACTACCAGTCGGGGCCTCGTGGTATCGAGACTAATATTGTCAATGATTTCGGTACATCCGACAGCTATGATCGAAATCGTAAAGACTAATATTGGAATTATGTGTATTCTAATGTATTTCATGATATGAAAATATATTTTTCTGAATGCTTTAAATTTTAACAACTAAGTTTTCTATTTTCCGACTTATCCATTATGCTGGTTTGCCGGTGAGATTTAATTTCCTGAGTTTTTTAACATGTATAGTTAGAACTTGAAATTATAGGTAATCCCCGGGAAAAAGACAAATGGAAGATACCACCTTTCAACAACAATTTTTTCAATATTCTTCGGATCTTGTACAAAGTTGATCATCCAGTCGTTGTGCCGGCCATAAGCGTTATACATCGAAAAAACCCATTCTCCCTGCCATTTTTTATCGGGACGCTCTTTCCCTTTTAAGGTCAGCGATAGGTCAAGCCGGTGATAGTCACGCATTCTGTAGCCGTTCCGGGCTGAATAGTACTTCCCGTAGGTATTATTGATGACAAACGAACCAACCGGAAAAGTAATAGGGGCTCCGGTTGCATAGACCCAGTTTGACGAAAGGATCACCCTTTTCGAGAACTCGTAATTCAATACGACATTGATATTGTGAGGTTTGTCGTAAGTTGTCGGATAGGGATTTCCATTGTTGATTTCGGCAATCGTGCGGGTGACTTTTGATAAAGTGTAGCTGATCCAACCGTTCAGTTTGCCGTCATTCTTTTTTACAAACAGTTCGAGACCGTAAGCTTTTGCTGTTCCAGTTCTGATATCGCCCTCCATCCTTGGATTCATGAGCAACTGAGCATTGTCTTTAAAATCAATGACATCATACATCTGCTTGTAATAGGTCTCGATAGATGTTTCAATGGTGTTATTGGCAAAATCCCTGAAATATCCGGCAGCAAACTGATTTGCTTTTTGAGGTTTGATATTGGGTCCCGAAGGAAACCAAACGTCAAGCGGCATTCCACCGGAAGAGTTCGACGCAAGCTGCATATTCTGGATGGTACGCGAAATACTGGCTTTAAGCGATGATTGTTCGTTGAAGGTATAAGTGACTCCCAAACGTGGTTCCAGTCCATGGTAAGTATGGAAAATCTTACCGCTGGCATAATACGTGGTGTCGATTACCCTGTAATTTGGAGTCCCGGGCGCATAAGTATAGATGGTTGCACTTCCGATATTCTGGAAGATTGTATAACGCAGTCCGTATTTGATGGTTAGTTTTTCACCTATCTTTTGCTCGTTCGAAATATAAAGACCGTGTTCAAGCGCATAGTTTTTCGCTACCTGAGTTCCCAATTTGCTTTTTTCTCCTTCAATATAGGCGTCGCACGGATCGAAATCGTGAAAAGTAGTAGCGATTCCATACTTAATTTCATTTTGTGGGTTTGGGAAGTAGTTAAAATCGAGTTTGAGTGTGTAATCAGACATGTTTGAATTCCAGACGTAATTTGAACCTCCCTGCTTCATTTTCAGCGAATAATCATATTTCGCTATAATTGCAGATAAGTTTGAAAATACCTTGTTGGATATCTGATGATTCCAGCGCAGCGTTCCGGTCAGATTACCAAATCCGGCGTCTGAACTCCCTTTTTGACCGAATAAATCGCGACCCGTGTAGACGGAGAGGAACAACCGATTCCGCTCATTGATCTGGTGATTGACTTTTAGGTTTAAATCGTAGAAAAACAATTTGCTCTTCTTTGCACTCGAATCGGTCATTAGTGGAAAAAACAAATCGGCATAGGTGCGCCTTCCTGCAATAAGAAAAGATGTCTTTTCGTTCCCAATCGGCCCTTCCAATGTTAATCGGCTCGATATTAGTCCAATACCTCCTGTAGCAGCAAATTTCTTGTTATTGCCCTCTTTCATCCTGACATCAAGTACGGACGAGAGCCTTCCACCGTAATTTGCAGGGATATCTCCTTTGTAAAGTTTAACATCTCGGACAGCATCGTTATTGAAAACTGAAAAGAACCCCATCATGTGGGAGGCATTATAAACGGTGGCTTCATCCAAAAGAATCAGGTTCTGGTCAATTCCACCGCCCCTTACACTAAATCCGGATGTTCCTTCGGCTGTTGCCTGTACGCCGGGGAGCATCTGAATCACTTTAAGAACATCAACTTCGCCCATCAAAGCCGGAACCTGCTTAATTGTCTTCATCTCAAGTTTCGAAATACTCATCTCAGGCTCCTTGACATTTGCTTCAGGATGTTCACCTGTAATCACAACTTCTTCTATCTGGCTCTCTTCCGGGGTAAGTTCAATATTTAGGGTGATGTTTTTATTTAGCTCGATGGTTTTCCGAACAGTTTGGTAGCCAAGGTACCTGAATTCAAGCTGGTAATTGGCTTGCTTGAGACTTAATGAGTAAAATCCATACTGATTCGCGGATGTGCCAGAGTTCAAATCTTTTACCGATACTGTGGCACCGATTAGTGACTCGCCGCTCGCCGCATCTTTTATATATCCGCTTACCGTTATTAATCCTGCCGGACTGTCACCTACGGCAAATGCCGGAAGGGAAAGAAATAAAAAACACAAACTTGTAATAAATAATTTAGTTTTCAGAATCATTTTATTGACTAAAGGTTGATTTAGTAATTGTTAAAGCCTAAGCTTTTTCTTGTACGCAAAATTAGAATACTTATGTCTTATTCTATCAAAGAATTCGGTGAATGACTGATCTGAATCGATAAGATAACGATTTAGAAGCATAATAGCAGATCAGGGATATTTCCTTCAGACAACGATTTATAATAATGATGCAATTCGACCGATAAAAGTAGGTCTTGTGGAGGTCGATTTTGTGTCCCGGAAATTAATATGCTGAAAGTGAGATTCGGTATTTGCTCGCTTAGACCAACAAATTACCGTTTTTTAGTCTCAGGAAGACTGAGATCAGGATAAAACTGAATATTGATCCGGCAATACCGTAAATATTAAAAGCTAAGATAAGTGCAATTGAAATTGCCAGAAAGACATATTGAACACGATTATCTGCCCAGGAAAGGTTCTTAAATTTCAATGAGAACATCGGAAGTTCTGATACCAAAAGCAACGACATTCCAATTGTAATCACCAACAGAACAGCGGGCTGAAGGATAAAGGCGTCAAGGCCATCATATTTGCCATGCTCGGTAATCAATGCCAAGGCCGAAATGAAGAGTGCATTTGCAGGGGTAGGAAGTCCGATAAATGAACTGGTCTGTCGGGTATCGATGTTGAACTTGGCCAATCGAAGTGCAGAAAAGATAGGAATCAATAGAGACGTTGATATACAGGCAATTTCCCAAACGGATAAACCAGCGAAATTTTCTGCACGTACATTGATCCCGAAAAGTGAATATTCCAGCATAACCATCATTAGCATACCGGGGGCGAGGCCAAATGATATCATATCAGCCAATGAATCAAGTTCTTTCCCCATGGGCGAATAGGCTTTCAACAGGCGGGCTGCCATACCGTCGAAAAAATCAAAAACTGCTGCAGCAATTATTAAAATCACCGAAACAGTCAAATTTCCTTTAATCGCAAAAAGTACAGCAAGACTCCCCGACAGGACATTCAGGCAGGTAATGAAATTGGGAATATTCTTGCGGATCATTTTATAAAATATTTTGTAGATCTGCGATAACTGTCTGACTACCTGTTACGAGCTGGCCCAATTCAACATAGACCTTTGTTCCAATCGGGAGAAAAAGATCAACCCGCGATCCAAACCGGATAAAACCAAGTTCATTTCGCTGATTTACAGTTGCACCCGCTTTGGGATAGGTAATAATCCTTTTGGCAACAGCACCGGCAATTTGTCGTGCGAGAATCTCGGTGCCGTCTTCCATCTGGATGACAGTTGTTGCTCTTTCGTTATCAGTTGATGATTTGGGTAGATAAGCGGCCATGAACCGACCATTATGATGTTTAAAATATTTTATTATTCCGGGAACAGGAATCCAGTTTACATGAACATTATAAACCGACATAAAAACAGATACCTGAAGTCGGCGACTGCCAAAATATTCGGATTCAAGTGTTTCTTCAATTGCAACGATCTGACCATCAGCTGGAGATAAAACGCAATTCGGTTTCAATTCAATCAGACGTTTGGGATGTCGGAAAAATCGGATAACCAAAATCAAAACCGGAGTGGTTGCCACGAAGGTAAAGCAGCGGAAATAAAGCTCGCCAGTCATTCCTACAACAATATTAAGCGCAAGCCAGATCAAAAATGCTACTGCGATAACCAGAAACCCTTCTTTGTGAACTCTCATAAGTTGAAACTATTGTGGCGCGAAATTAAGTAAATAATTTTCAGCGAAAAAATTGGAATGCAAAATAAATAATAGGTGTCGCAAGCAGTATACTGTCAAAGCGATCCAGCAACCCTCCATGTCCGGGCATAAAGCGTCCTGAATCTTTAACGTCAACACTACGTTTAATCATTGACTCAACAAGATCGCCAAGTGTTCCCGCAATAACAACAATCATTGCCATAACTCCCAGTAATACAAAACTATATTGTGGAAAAAGATAAGTGAGAAGCCATGCAGCGACGAGCGCTGTGATTGCACCGCCAAACAAGCCTTCCCAGGATTTTTTGGGAGAGATTCTTTCAAATAACCGGTGCTTGCCAAATTTAACTCCGAAAATATAAGCGCCTGAATCGCTGGCCCATACAAATAAAAATAGGCTGATCAGCAACTCGTAATTGTAGATCGTCTTTTCTTCAAACTCGGGAAATGCGAGGAAGTTTAACAGCGAGAATGGGATAGATACGAAAACGATACCAAATGTGGTAAGGGCAAGGTTTGCCAATGGATTTTTTGTTTTACGGAATAGCTCGTAAACCGGGAAAGCATAGATCAGAAATAGAACGTAACTGAATGATTTATAAGGAATAGAATGCTTTGCAATAAAGAAGGATAAAATAAAGAGAAGTGCTCCTGCTATTAGACCGGGGTAAAACTGCGGTGAAAAACCTGCTGTACGGCATAACAAATAAAACTCTCGGAGTGCAAAAACCGAGAGAATTAAAAATAGTGTTGCAAATGTATAAGGTCCGAGAAGAATGGCTCCCAGTAATACCGTTACAAAAAGAGCCCCCCAAAGGGTTCGGGCTTGAAATTCTTTCAATTTTAGCCTTTTATTAATTGTTCAAGAATCTTTCTTGCAAGTTCTTCATGTTCTTCCCGGACATAAACCTCGAATTCACCGAAATTAAGATAGGAAGAATCTTTATGGTTGATTATTACGGATTCAATTCCCTGCTCCTCCAGCAATTCTTTGGCGATATCACCACGGTATTGATCATCTGTGTTGTAAATATTTATCCAACCTTTTTCCATCTGTTGATGATTAAGCTTTTGTTACCGGTGTCTCTAAATCCGTAGGTTGATTATCCTCTGGTTTTACCGGAGCTTCATCCTCTTTTTTCTTTCCCCATGGACGTGGACCAAAAATATGTTCCAGGTCTTCTGTGAAAATCACCTCACGTTCGAGCAGCAATTCAGCCAGTTGTTTGTGCCCTGCTGCGTTTTTATTCAGAATATCTTTGGCTCTTGTAAAGGCAGTTCTAATCAAGTCATTGATTTCTGAATCAATTAGTTCTGCAGTCTTTTCGCTATAAGGCTTGTTGAAACTGTAATCACTTTGACCCGATGAATCGTAGTAACTGACATTTCCAACTTTTTCGGACATTCCAAAATAGCATACCATCCCGTAAGCGGTTTTAGTCACTTTTTCAAGATCGTTTTGAGCTCCTGATGAGATTTTATTAAAAATAAGTTCCTCAGCCGCTCTTCCGCCCAATGTCGCACAAATTTCATCCAGCATCTGTTCGCTGGTAGTGATTTGCCGCTCTTCCGGAAGATACCAGGCAGCTCCAAGTGCCTTTCCGCGAGGTACAATGGTTACTTTTACAAGTGGATGTGCATGTTCGAGCATCCAGCTTATTGTGGCATGACCCGCTTCGTGATAGGCAATTATTGCCTTTTCGTCAGCTGATATGATTTTATTCTTTTTCTCAAGTCCACCAACAATTCGGTCAACAGCATCCAAAAAGTCTTGCTTTTCAACCTTTGTTTTTTGTTTACGTGCAGCAATCAGCGCAGCCTCGTTACAAACATTCGCGATATCGGCACCCGAAAATCCAGGAGTTTGTTTTGCAAGAAACTCAACAACAACATCGTCTGACAGGATAAGAGGCCTCAAATGCACCTTGAATATTTCTTTACGGTCAATTACATCCGGCAGTTCAACATGAATCTGACGGTCGAATCGTCCGGCACGCATCAACGCACGGTCGAGAATATCTGCACGGTTAGTAGCACCCAAAATGATAACTCCGGAATTGGTATCAAAACCATCCATTTCGGTAAGTAGCTGATTAAGTGTGTTTTCTCGTTCGTCATTTGAGCCCATGTTAGGATTTCTTCCTCTGGCGCGACCGATTGCGTCAATCTCGTCGATAAAGACAATACAAGGTGCTTTCTCTTTTGCCTGTTTGAATAAGTCACGAACACGTGATGCTCCAACGCCGACAAACATTTCAACAAAGTCTGAACCCGACATGGAGAAGAAAGGAACATCTGCTTCGCCGGCGACTGCCTTTGCTAACAGTGTTTTACCTGTTCCTGGAGGGCCTACTAACAAGGCTCCTTTAGGAATCTTTCCTCCAAGCTTCGTATATCGTTCCGGATTCTTTAAAAATTCGACAATCTCCTCAATTTCCTGTTTTGCTTCAGCCAGACCCGCGACCTCCTTAAAGGTGGTACTTACTCTTGACTCTTTATCGAAAATTTTAGCCTGTGACTTACCGACATTGAAGATATTTCCGCCGCCACCGCCGCCGCCTTTACTCATCCTTCTGAAAATCCAATACCAAACGGCAAGAAGTACAAGAGGTAGGAATAACCAGCTTAAAACCTCGCTAAAATAGTCGTGTCGTATTTCGTAAGTCAAAGTAATTTTTGCATTATCACCAAACTCTGCCTGGGCACTTTCGAGGTTTTTCTCAAAAACATCAACCGATCCGATCGTGAAGAAGAACTGTGGACCCACTTTCGTTGGAGTTCCAAATCCTTGTTCAAGCTTACTTTTGTATTTATCGTAAGAACTCTCTTTTAAATAAATATCTGATTGTGATTTATTTACGACAACAATTTTTTCAATGTCACCGTTTTTAAGCATTGTATTTCTTACCTCTTGCCAGCTGGTCTCAACCGGTGCACCTCCAGAGGTAAAATACTGGATTGCGAAAAATGCAATCAGTAAAATCCCGTAAATATAAATTGGATTGAACCTTGGTGTCAACTTTACACCACCTGAAGGCTTTTTAGTACCTTTCGGGCTATTCATTCCATTGTTATTTTTTGTCTCTTTCTCAGCCATAATCTGTTAAATGTCAGCGTCAATATTATTAATTTTTCCGTCGGCCCACAAACTTTCAAGATCGTATAACCTTCGTATTGGTTCCTGAAATACATGAACCATGATATCTGCATAATCGAGTAATATCCATTGTGCATGGTTATAACCATCTCGATGCCATACAGGTTCATTTCTTAGTTCCTCAACTGTCTCTTCAACGGAATGTGCGATTGCATCTACATGGGTATTTGAAGTTCCATGGCATATAATGTAATGATCACACTCGGTATTATTAATTACCTGAAGATCAATATCGATGATTTCAAGCCCTTTCCTGCGTTGAATACCCTCAATAATTGCCCCAAATAAATCAATTGAGCCATCTTTAATGGCAGGATTAACCATATAGATAATTTAAAGTACAAAGATACTTTTTTTGTCCGATAGATAAATAAAGAAGTGTCGTCGTAATCTTTTGAAATAATAGTTTTTACTTTGACTTCACAAATTCACCGGAAAAAATGAGCATTATAATAGGATCACATATTGAACGAATCCATGAATTAGGATCGACCAATAACTATGCCGCATCCCAGTTACTGACAAAACGTCTGCCTGAAGGAATTGTTTTTGTAGCAGACAGTCAGGTTGACGGTCGGGGCCAGACTTCGAACAAATGGGAAAGCGAACCAAACATGAACCTTACGTTCAGTTTGCTGCTTTATCCTGAATTTTTGGAAATTGCAAAGCAATTCGAGATTTCAAAAGCAATTTCGCTGGGAGTTTCTGATTTTCTCAAGGAGCAGACTGATCATGTTTCGATTAAATGGCCCAATGACATTTATATCGGGAAGGGGAAAGTGGCAGGAATTCTGATAGAGAACTCAATCAGAATCAATATAATATCTTCCTGTATAGTGGGAATTGGCTTAAATATAAATCAGAAAGAGTTTAAAAGCGAAGCTCCAAATCCGGTATCACTGAGCCAGATAACCGGGCGCGTTTTCAATCTTGAAGAGACACTTTCCGATTTATGCCTGAAAATCGATGCCCGCTACAACCAACTACGCAATGGTGCGTTCCGGCAAATCGATGAAGATTATATTGCAATGCTTTATCAATTTGGCAACTGGTCTCAATATTCAGATGAAAATGGCGATTTTGAAGGCCGGATTCTTGGAGTTGATCAAATCGGACGATTGTTGATCGAAACAAGAAATGGCAATATCAATAAATACCATTTTAAAGAGGTGGTTTTCAAATAGAAGAATTGTAGTGGCGACTTATTCTGCTGATTTAGCAACCTATCAGGCGTATGGTATTTTG
>JANYLE010000358.1 GCA_025363795.1 Mariniphaga sp.
TTTGGCTATTTTCAATGTTGCAGGAGACCAAATGCAATTGTGTTTGCCTGTTTTCAATGTTGTAAATGACCAAATGCAATTGTGTTTGCCTGTTTTCAATGTTGTGGGAGACCAGATGCAATTGTGTTTGCCTGTTTTCAATGTTGTAAATGACCAGATGCAATCGTGTTTGCCTGTTTCAAAGCTAAATTGTTCAACCTTTGTTTACTTTCAAAATTAGCAGATGACTCGTTCACTTTAACCTTTCCAGTTATCCTCTGACCGACGTTACATTCCAATTCAACCTGATTTTAATTCGTCCACTTTGCATACGCTTTACCCTACTCCCACTATTTCATGATCCCGACTTAAATTCACAGGAATATTAAAAACTCTTTCGCTGAAAAAGGTGTGAATTATGTAAGTTATTTAATGAAATATATAAGACTTTCCGGTGTAGAGATGACCACATTTGTAATGTAAATAAGTACTGTAATTTATTCGTAAGGTTCAGTAGTATTTCCTACCGGAACCGCCTTGTCTGGCTATACTTTATTCATTTACGACAGTGCCGCTGATAAGCTAAATGCTTGTGCTCTGGAATAACAATCCGGATTAGTGGCCAGATCAATTACTTATTCTTCGAAAAAATGAAAAATAAAATAAATTCAACCCAGATTGAGAATAATTCAAAGCACCAACTCGAATTGTTAGTCATAGAAAATTCTGATTATCTCAAAATTAATTCAAAAAATGTCAAAAGTGATTCGACAGATGATCAAGCCAATGACCTTGCTGAGATACTTGTAATTACTTCTTATCCTCCCCGCGAATGTGGTATTGCAACCTATTCGCAGGATTTGATAAAAGCACTCAATAACAAATTCGATAAATCATTTTCCTTGAAGGTATGTGCCCTTGAAGCTGGAAAGTCGGGCTTTAGCTATCCGGATGAAGTGAAATATGTCCTTGATACTACCGATGCCAAATCATATCTGAAGTTGGCTCAGTCAATAAATCATGACAAACAAATACAGATTGTGTTAATTCAGCATGAGTTTGGTTTTTATCATGACCAGGAAGAAGCTTTTCTGAGATTCATTTATGAAGTTGCAAAACCAATTGTTGTTGTTTTTCATACCGTTCTCCCATCACCTGATGCATCACTGAAAGAAAAGGTTCAAAATATTGCCATAGCCTGTCGTTCAATCATCGTGATGACGAATACTTCGGCGCAAATACTGATAAAAGATTATGAGGTTCCGGAGCAGAAGATTACGGTTATTGCACATGGGACTCATTTGGTACAACATTTACCCGAAGCATTTCTGAAAGAGAAATATGGATTGAAAGGGCGCAAAGTTCTTACAACCTTTGGTCTTCTTAGTGCAGGAAAGAGTGTCGAAACCACGTTAGATGCATTACCGGCAATTGTAAAGACAAATCCTGAAGTGATATTTCTTATAATTGGCAAGACCCATCCCGAAGTTGTGAAGTGGGAAAAAGAAAAATACCGGGATATGCTTGAAGCGAAGGTAAAAGCACTGGGACTTGAGCATCATGTAAGGTTCATCAACAGCTATCTGGCCTTGCCCGAGTTGCTCGAATACCTGCAACTAACGGATATTTATCTTTTTACCACGAATGATCCCAACCAGGCAGTTAGTGGTACATTTGCTTATGCAATGAGTTGCAGCTGCCCTATTATATCAACCCCTATTCCACATGCAAAGGAGGTATTAACAAAGGATACAGGCATAATTTTCGACTTCCGCAAATCAGATCAATTGGCGGCAGGCGTTATCAAACTGCTAAATGATGAACCTTTGCGCAGACATATCGCAACAAATACATTACAGAAGATCGTTTCAACAGCATGGGAAAATTCTGCAGTTGCACATACCATGTTATTTAAGAAAATAGCAGAGGATAAGATTACCATCAGGTATAATCTTCCGGCCATTAACCTTGATCATATCAAGCATATGACAACTGACTTTGGGATGATTCAATTTTCGAAGATCAATCAGCCCGATCTTGAATCTGGTTACACATTGGATGATAATGCAAGAGCCTTAACGGCAATATGCATGCATTATGAATTGACCGCCGATAATTCAGATTTAGCTTATTTACAGACGTATTTAAATTTTATAAATTACTGTTTGCAGCCAACAGGCAATTTCTTAAACTATGTCGATAAGGATAAGAAGTTTACAGATCAAA
>JANYLE010000399.1 GCA_025363795.1 Mariniphaga sp.
AAAAAACAGAATCACCGACATTCCGACTATTTCAATTTGCTGTCTGAAGAACACCCATCATTCTCCTTTAATCCGCAATTTTCACAATGCTCTCCCCCATCCCGGATCGCATTCCCATTTCCACATGAACTATGGGGCAATTCACTTCCCGGACGAATCAAAATTTTAATCAGCAAACCTGTTACTGCAAGCGCCACTAAAATAAATGACAATAGTAATAATTTAAAATTCACGGAATTAGCCAATTAAAATTCAACATCCACAAAACTCTTTACCAGCAGCGGAATCATCATTTACCACCAGATCACTTGTCTATAAGGATTGAACAACTCATTTTGTTCTGACATCAATGACTAAGAATATTAAATAGTTAATTAGCAAGACAAACAAAGAATTTGTCATTTGATTTCTTATCATTGTAGAGGAAATTTTCTATTGGAAATTAAGTCGTTTCGAACTAATTATATCAGGATGGGTTCAGATAAAATAGTTTCTGCTGTTGAAGAGGTTTTCAGGGAACTCGATGAACATTTGGAGAAAACAACTTCATTAACAGGGATGAAATGCCATCATCTTTGCAGCGCTTGTTGCAAAAAAACTGATATTGAGGCAAGCCCTATTGAGTTTATCCCTTTGGCAGCCTGGCTTTATGAAACAGGACAAGTAGACGAATTTTTAACACGTCTTGATAAAAGTGATGAGACCGGATATTGTGTCCTTTTTTCGCCGGATGCCTGGAAAGAAGGGAAATGGGGATGTCAGCAGTACGATAAAAGGGGCTTGATTTGTCGCCTTTTCGGATTTGGATATCGTCTTAACCGCGAAGGAGTGCCTGAATTGGTCACTTGTAAAATATTGAAAGATAGCTGCCCCTCTGCTGTTGCCAGAGCACGGCAAACAGGTATCGAAACGCCTGATGAAGTTCCTCTTTTCCGAAATTATTCAATGCAACTCTACAGCATTGATCCTGATCTTGCAATCAATCTGATGCCAATCAATAAGGCGATCAGAGCAGCAATAGAAAAACTCTATTTCCACTATACGCTTGGCGTAGTACAGGAAAATGAAGAATAAGTTATTAAGTTGAAGATTTTTAAACAGAAACTGGCAAAGTGAAATTAACCGGCCACCCGTTAAACACTAAATGGCTGCAGGCAAAACATTTGCTTTCATATATTTCTCCATCCGAATAGCATGATTTAAATCGTCGCCATTCAATTTCTGAAATATCTTTTCCATTTGCGAAGTTGGTTCTTCGGTCATAAAGGCTTCAAAATGCGACTCTCCTGCTGAATTTTCAAGCTCCAGACCAAACTTAAAGGCTTCCAATCTTGTTGGCGGAATCAATTTATATTGCTCAATTCTCGCCTTTAAAAGATTATTTAATTCTCTGAGATCATTAGTCTGTTTTTCAATTGAGTCTGTCGAATCTATACTTTCTGGCATGAAAATATCGTTAATCGACTCAATCAATGCTGCATGGTTCATCTCCTCTATAGCAATTTTCCACCAAAAGTCATAATCCGCAGGGAATTTAACACTAAACAGCGAATAAAGATCGCCAATATTGAGTTCCAATTCGATTGACTCTTTGAGAAAGAGCTTTATTTCCTGATCCATAACGAATTCCAATTAATTAACTTACCGGGCACAGCCTTGTTAAAAGTACTGTAATTTCTGCCTGGTCAAACTGACTTATTGTATTAAATCAATAAGCCAACAAGTAAAACCTGTCAGCTCATTGATTAAGGTCATATTATCTTCCAAAAACATATTTCATCCAGTTCGTTGCCATTAATTGAGCTCCGGCAACCGTAGGATGTACCCCATCTGCTGTCCAGTAAGTGGGTGGTGCAATTTTTGAGGCTTTGGCAAAAATCTCATGATAAGGGATAAAAATAGTGTTAAATTCACCTGCCAATTTTCGCGCGGCTACGCGGTAAAGGTCAAATTCTGGAAACCATGTTGCATCAACAGCTTTGCAACCTAATACTGCAAACGGTTCACAAATAACAATTTTGGTATCCGGAAGCGCCTCTTTTGTTCTTTTGAGCAGCGCCTTGAAATCCCTTTCGTAGATCTCAACCGTTCCGTCGTAATTGCCGTTGTGTTTATGCCAGTAATCGTTAACCCCGATCAGAATACTTAAAACTGATGGTTTCAAGTCGAGGCATTCGTTCTGCCATCTTTCTGCCAGCTGATAAACCTTATTTCCACTAATTCCCCTGTTGTAAATCTTCAGATCTTTGGCCGGAAATGTATTCAAAAGATTGGCTGCTGCCAGAAAAGCGTAACCGCCGCCAAGTGCATTCTGCACATTGGGCTCTTTTACTTCCCTGTTCCTGCCTGCATCTGTAATTGAATCTCCCTGAAAAAGAATCACATTACTATATTTCAATGAGTTAAGGTTAATCTTTGATGCTGTAGAAGCCATCTCTGTTTCATTTGCCGATACAAAAACAGGAATTGCAGCTATTCCCGCGGTTCCGATCAACGCTCTTTTCAAAAAATCTCTGCGATCTGACATTTTCATGATTAATTAATAATTGGTTATATGGTTTTTAGTATAAATTCAATTCTTTCTTCCGGCGAAACAAATGGAAGATCAATCAGTTCATACCCAAAATTCAGATAAGCCTGGACGATAAAATCATGGATTTTAACTGCCTCTTCAAAAGTTTCAGTTCTGATTTGATCGTTTCGGTATATTTGGCGCCAGGGCGGGGTTACAAACACCTTCACAGCATAACGATTTGCAGCTATGGCCGCTTTTAGAGGTTGTGAAATTTCTTTCCCTTTGTATATGGAAAATGCTGCCTGATCAGGCAATCCCCGATCACTAAATGCAATTTTATGAATATCAACACTATTTAAAAATTCAATTCGTCCTTTCATTACCCGTTTTTCGAATCCCGCGCGATCTTTCCACGGAAGCAAATCCCCTCCTTCTGCAAGTTGATCTGCAATAATTTGCCTTGCAATTTCACCTCCGACAGGATAACAAAGTTCATGAAGCTTTTCAATTAATATAGTTTTACCAAATCCAGGTCCGCCGGTAATCACATATACCATAATCTTTACCTTCTATTTCAAGCTAAAAATAGTAATTCATTCTAATGAAATGGAGTTTTAAAACCCGCGAAAGTGGTAATATTAATTTTACATTAAATCAAGACGAAGCAAATAGCATCAAGTGTCTGTTAATATGATATATAACACATTGTCAATTTTATTTGGATCTGCCACAGAGAAAAATATTCCTATTTTTGTCGCTTTCCGTGTGCGATCACGGATTTATTATTCAATAATTTTCTTCGCAAAGGAAGTTCATACAATAAGAAAGAACGATGTTAAAACTCAACAGAAGTACAGTTAAAAACCTTCCGGTTTATCCGGAAAGAATTCTACAATTTGGTGAAGGTAATTTTCTAAGGGCATTTGTGGACTGGATGGTTACCAAAATGAATCAAAACGCCGATTTCAATTCCGGAGTTGTAGTTGTTCAGCCGATAGAACGAGGGATGGTGGATATGATTAATGCACAGGATGGACTTTATCATGTCTATCTGAAAGGGATTAAAGACGGCAAACCGATTAAAGAGTTTACGCTCGTCGATAGCATCACGCGCGGATTAAATCCATATACCCAGTTAAATGAATATAAAGCATTTATAGATAGTCCGGAATTGAGATTTGTTGTTTCGAATAAAACGGAAGCAGGAATCGCATGGGACGAAAGTGATCATTTGGATATGAAACTTCAAAATTCATTTCCAGGCAAGATGACTGCCTTGCTTTATCAACGCTATAAAACCTTTAAAGGCGACCCGTCAAAAGGGTTAATCATCATTTGTTGTGAATTGATTGACAGAAATGCCTATTTCTTAAAGAAATACATTCTTAAACATAGCGAAAACTGGAAACTGGAACCAGAATTTGTAGAATGGCTCAACAATTCATGCGCCTTTTGCAATTCATTGGTTGACAGAATAGTTCCAGGATTCCCAAAAGATGAGATTGATGCGATCCAGCATGAATTGGGATATGAGGATAATCTGGTTGTCGTTGGCGAATATTTTCACCTTTGGGTAATTGAAGCACCGGAATGGGTAGAAAAAGAATTTCCAGCTGTAAAGGCAGGGCTTGATGTAAAGTTTGTAAAAGATATGAAGCGGTTCCGCGAACAAAAGGTTCAGGTTCTGAATGGTTGTCATACTGGAAGTTATGCCGTATCTTTCCTTAGCGGAATGGAAACAGTACGCGAGGCTTTTGAAAATCTCGAAGTTGGCCATTTTATGAAAGAGATGGTTTATGACGAGGTTTTACCCGTGCTGGATGGCTCAGAGAAGGAACTTACTTCTTTTGCCAATAAGATCCTTGAACGCTTCAGAAATCCATATATCAGGCATCTTTGGCAGAGTATTGCCCTGAATGCCATGTCGAAATGGGAAACTAGAAATCTCCCTACATTATTGAATTATTACGAGTCCCATCAGATGTTGCCTCAGAAAATTGTTTTTTCGCTGGCAGCGATGATTGCTTATTTCAAGGGCGAATCGAATGGGGTAAGCTATAAAGTACAGGATGACCAATGGATTCTTGATTTTTATGAGGAAGCATGGGCCGCTTGTGACGGAAGACCAATATCTATTGAAGCTTTAGTCAAAAAAGTACTTCAGTTGGAAAAAGTTTGGAAACAAGACCTTAACAAAGTTCCTAATCTTACAATTTCAGTAACTTGCTACCTGTTCCTGATTGAGCAGGTTGGCATGAAAAAAGCGGTAAAAGCCGTTCTAAACGAGAACAATCCATTAATGAAGATTGGTCAGGAATCGTAAAGCATTCTATTACTGATTTATAAAATCAAAGCTCCGGAAAGAAAATATCAAATTGCGAATGGAAAAATTTATTAGAATCAATCCCCGCGACAATGTCGCTGTTTGTCTCGAACCGGTGGTCATAGGTGAGAAGATCACTATCGGAGTTCTTGAACTTGTCGTTAAGGATGAGATACCGGTTGGGCATAAAATGGCTATATTCCCAATAGGGAACGGTGAAAATGTCATCAAATATGGTGAACCGATCGGGCATGTTACAGAATCAGTCGAAGCTGGTTCTTATATCCATTCGCAGAATCTGAAAACAAATCTATCGGGAAATCTTGAATATGAGTTTAATCAAAAACTAAGGGAAATTTCCAAACCAGCTGAAGTGCGCAGCTTTAAAGGTTATCTTAGGAAGAATGGAGAGGTAGGCGTCCGAAACGAGCTCTGGATTGTGCCCACAGTAGGTTGTGTTAACGGTCAGGCGCAGCAAATCATTGACCGGTTTAAAAGTCTGGTCAATCCCAAAGATATAGATGCTACCGAAGTTTTCAAGCATAACTATGGCTGTTCTCAGCTTGGTGATGATCACACAAATACGAAGACAGCTTTATCTGATCTTGTAAAACATCCCAATGCTGGCGGTGTATTGGTACTCAGCCTGGGATGCGAAAACCTTCAAATGGAAGAATTTCGTGCGGCATTGGGCGATTATGACAAACAAAGGATCCGTTTTTTGAAAGCGCAGGATGTAAGTGATGAAATTGCCGAAGGGGTGACCATTCTTAGGGAAATCTACGAGGTAATGCGAAACGACAAGCGGATCAAAGTACCTGTGTCGTCACTTCGGATAGGTTTAAAATGCGGAGGATCTGATGGCTTTTCAGGGATTACAGCTAACCCTTTGCTTGGAGCTTTTTCGGATTACCTGGTTGCTTCAGGAGGCACGACAGTATTAACCGAGGTTCCCGAAATGTTTGGAGCAGAATCGATCCTCATGGAACGAGCTGAAAATAAGGAGATATTTAATAAAACAGTAAGCCTAATCAACGATTTCAAAGATTATTTTGCGGCTCATAATCAACCCGTTTACGAAAATCCATCACCAGGAAATAAAGCCGGAGGGATCACAACATTAGAGGAGAAATCGCTTGGCTGTACGCAGAAATGTGGCAATGCAACAGTTATTGATGTATTAAAGTATGGTGAAAGAATTCATAAAAACGGACTTAACCTTCTTTCGGCTCCTGGGAACGATCTTGTAGCAACTTCAGCACTCGGTTTCAGCGGATGCCAGATGGTGCTATTTACAACGGGACGTGGCACTCCGTTTGGCAGTTTCGTCCCTACGATGAAAATCTCAACAAATACAGCAATCTACCTGAAAAAGCGGAACTGGATCGATTTTAATGCTGGCGAATTACTCAATGGCGAATCAATGAGTAGTGCAATGGATCGGTTTTTGGATTATATTATCAAAGTTGCTGAAGGAGAACAACTTAATCACGAAAAGACGGGTTTTAAGGAGATTGCAATCTTCAAAATGGGGGTTACACTTTAGCTATTCTGAATAAAGGGTTTTAGACTTAAGACAAATTTAGTTTTTGCAAACAGTCTAAAACCTTTAATTTTATTATTTAATCCTGATTCTTAAGATTCAGTTTTCCAAGGATTA
>JANYLE010000431.1 GCA_025363795.1 Mariniphaga sp.
GGGTCATGTGAGTCATTCCTACAATAAAAAAAGCATTTACCAAAAAATCGGAAATTTCTTTATCGGTACGAGTCCTCTTTTGTCGGGTGGCATTGTATTGTTTTTTAGTGTATTACTCATCTTCAGGTTTGATATTACATCACTTTCAACTTTCCGGATTTCACCACAGGTTTTCACAGATTTCGCCTTGACAAAACAGCTTTTGATCAGTATCTGGCATAGTTTGGTCTCCTTTTTCAACCTTGTTTTTACCGGTCCGGGAGCAAACTGGTGGAAATCTGCCTTACTGATCTATATTCTTTATTCGACAGGCAGTTCGATGACATTAAGTAAGTCGGATGTGGGAAGCGCCCTTTCAGGATTTTTATGGGTCGTTATCTTTTTTCTCGTATTCAACCTGGTAACCCTTTGGATCGGCAATTTTGCAATTGAGTTTTTATCCCGTTTTGTCAGGTATATCTCCGGATTTTATTTCCTGATGATTTTGTCAACAATTGCGAATCTTGTATTTATTGTGATCTTACTAATTTTAAATGGATTAAAGAATCTTTTCGTAAGAAAGTGAGTGGGAGGGGATTATTTTGCAAACATAGATTTTCCATCAGAAACATCTGAATGTGAAAACAGCGCATTGTGAATTCTGTAAAATTGTTTCAATATGATACAGATCATCTGTTTACGAATTCAAGGTCAATTGTAAGCGAAGACTACAGAATAGGAGCCGTGATAAAGTCCGGTTGGCTGGTTACTGGTTCTGTTGGTTTTTCCGTCGATTTGAATCTTTTGTTCCCCGTTGGGAAGTGCGACCGAAGCAAACGAATGATTTTTTAAGGATGGCGATATGGTAAAAACGTTTCCCGCTTTATCAGAAAGGGCGGCAGAATTAAATACAATATTGCAGGTAATGTCACTTCCTGAATGTAACGTGATTGCTCCGAGATCTATTGTTTCGAAAGTCATGCCTGCTTGCTTCTGATTTTTGTTGTCACGCATTGCAATCATTGCCAGCTCAAAGCTGGTATTTGCGGTTGAAGCTGCACTTACCGATTCTATTACTTCTGCTGTTACGTGACCGATAGCAACCAATTGGCAGTAAACCCGGGCTTGGGTCAAGGTCAGTATAAGTAACGCGATAAAGAGGAATTTTACAATTGCTTTCATGCCAAACGATTTTTGATTGGTTTTGAACCCAACACTTTGTTCTGAGTGAAGTCCCATTCTGCAACCAATCCTGCCCGTCCAGATTTATCGCAATCAGACTGGTGTTTAAATGAAAATCGGGTTTTTGTTCTTTTTAACCTTACAGTTATTAAGATTTATAAATACCCGGAAATCACTTATTGATGTTTAATGTATTCCTTTGTTTATAATCAAATAAATACGATACAAAGATGGCGGCTCTCGTGTGAAAAAATATTACACATGTTTGGTATAATTTTACATATATCACACTTCGGCTGATAAATGTTGAAGTTTTGATGAACTTTTGAAAAAGGTTAGGATCCCTTTGTCTTCTTTCGAGGAAAGGTATATGTGATGAATAATAGTGGAATAGGGAATTGCCATTGACAGCTATTTGTCAATTGATTCATCGGGAGATGAAATAGATTGCGTGTAAAGTTTTTGAGTGGAATCGGAGATCGAATTGCAATCAAAATTGGTAGTGGCGCATGGAAATGCCTCTCAGCAACTATCAATGAAAGATGCGGAAACAGAACATCCGGGATTTTAGGGGCATTGTTTTTGAAAGATGTAAGTCGTCAATTGGAGAAGTTGTTATCCTGACTTGTTATCCTATCCGTAAATTATTTTCAAAAAGGCTCAATCCACAATACAGAATTATTGGTGTCTGATTCATTCTGTTCAAAGAGTTTATTGGAAGGATCGAGGATCCATGTCCCATCGACTATGAACTTATACGTGTATTTCCCGGGTTGAAGGTAAAGCGGAAAGATCCATTTTCCACCTTCTTTAATCATCCGGTAACTTCCCTTCTGCCATCCGTTAAAACTTCCGGTAACAATTACAGAACGGGCATCAGTGAATTTGTTGAGTTCGAAAAGGTGATTCGCTTTTAGCGCGATAAATGAATTCATGGAATTTCCGGAACCATTTGAAAATGGATTAGCGGGATCGGTCATCCATTTGCCATCAACAATAAATTTATACTCATAGTTTCCTGCAGCAACCACATACGGCAATTGCCATCCTTTTGCGGTTTTGTTCATGAGCAGTTCATTTTCATTCCAACCATTGAAACTTCCGGTCAGAACAACTTTGTTGGCTGTGGTAAATCCATCCAGTTTAAATAAAAACGATTCTCCTATTTCAATAAAGGAGTTGAAATTTCCGTTACCATCTTTTCGTACCTCTTTATTGGCCGGATCAGTCATCCACTCTTTGTCAACCAGGAATTTATAAGCGTAAGTACCTTCGCGAAGGAAGATCGGAAGTGACCATCCATCGGATGTTTTGTTCATTTGCAGACCGCGTTGATCCCAGTTATAGAAATTACCCGTAACGGCTACTTTACGTGCTTTTTGATGTCCTTTAAGTTCGAAATGATGATTGTAACAATAAACAACTGAGTTATATCCTCCCGCTCCGTCACCTTCGCGAAGTTTATTGTAGGGATCGGTTATCCATTCGCCATCAATAATATACTTGTAAGCATATTTCCCTGG
>JANYLE010000449.1 GCA_025363795.1 Mariniphaga sp.
GGATAAAAAATAACGGGTAATTGTATTTTTCTACAGCCAGTCAATCAATGACGGGAAATAAAAATTATTGCTTTGGGAATTGTGCCGTCAGGCACATAACGTCGGTAGAGAACAGGTTATGATAGGGATCTTTCGTCCCGTACGGGACGAAACCCTTCTACGCTTTACGTTTTCTACCGACCGATTATTCCATACGGGATAAAAAATAACGGGTAATTGTATTTTTCTACAGCCAGTCAATCAATGACGGGAATTAAAAATTGTTGCTGTGGAAATTGTGCCGTCAGGCACATAACGTCGGTAAAAAACAGGATATGATTGGGATCTGTCGTCCCGTATGGGACGAACCCCTTCTACGCTTCACGTTTCCTACCGACCGATTATCCCATACGGGATAAAAAACATCTGGTAATTGTATTTTTCTACAGCCAGTCAATCAATGACGGGAAATAAAAATTGTTGCTTTGGGAATTGTGCCGTCAGGCACATAACGTCGGTAGAAAACAAGATATTATTGGGATCTTTCGTCCCGTATGGGACGAAACAATTCTACGCTCCACGTTTTCTACCGACCGTTCATCCCATACGGGATAAAAAACAGCTGGTAATTGTATTTTTCTACAGCCAGTCAGTCAATTACAGGATATAAAAAATATTGTGTGGAAATTGTGCCGTCAGGCACATAACGTCGGTAAAAAACAGGATATGATTGGGATCTGTCGTCCCGTATGGGACGAAACGCTTCTACGCTTCACGTTTTCTACCGACCGTTCATCCCGACGGGATAAAAAATCATCCGACAATTCTATTTTTCTAATGCCAATCAATCAATTACAGAATATAAAAAATATAGTGTGGAAATTGTGCCGTCAGGCACATAACGTCGGTAGAAAACAGGATATGATAAGGATCTGTCGTCCCGTATGGGACGAAACGCTTCTACGCTTCACGTTTTCTACCGACCGTTCATCCCTGACGGGATAAAAAAATCAAAGAGAAAACGATTTTTATTCTAATGGTTTAAATATATATCGTTCATCGTAATCGATGCCAAAATCATTTAATATTTTGCGATATTCATCAATAAAGGTTTTTGTTTTGTGATGTTCTTCTTGATTTTCAATATAATTGGCTACTGCCGAAATTTGTGATTTGCTGTAAGAAAATCCTCCAAATCCTTCCTGCCAGGAAAATTTACCATTGACAAACCTGTTCTCATTGATCCATCGCGACGAATCGCCCTTTATATCCTGCATTAAATCAGACAAAGATTGTGAAGGTCGCATTCCGAAAAGTATATGAACATGATCCGGCGTTCCATTTATTGCTAATAGCTTATGGTTTTTGTGCTGAATTATGCCAGTAATATATTGATATAAACGCTCTTCCCAAAGCTTAGAAATAAGAGATATCCGATTTTGAACGGCAAATACGGCATGAATGTGGATTTGAGTATAAGTATTTGACATATTGATCTGGTTTTAGTCTATTCATTTTTTTGATTTGTACCATAAAGTTACGGAAGATAGCAAAAAAATGTTTCGATTAAAAGGTGTCATCAGACGTTTAGGATCGGCAGCTACGGTAGGAATATATTGCCCTGGAAATTGTGCCGTTAGGCACAAAACGTCGGTAGAAAACAAGATATGATTGGGATCTGTCGTCCCTTACGGGACGAGACCCTTTCTACGCTTCACGTTTTCTACCGACCGGTTATCCCTGACGGGATAAAAAACATCTGGTAATTGTATTTTTCTACAGCCAGTCAATCAATGACAGGAATTTAAAATTGTTGCTGTGGGAATTGTGCTGTCAGGCTCAAAATGTCGGCGGTGCTCATTTGTCATCTAATTTGTCATCCCGAGCTGTGAAACTCCAACTTCAAAACTGATAACTTTAAAATGAAACGAGCCATGAGAAATATCTCACACAGAAGTATGATTATCGTTGGCAAGCTCCATCTGGCAATTTAAAAACAAAATATAAACAGATGAAATTGCATTTATTTTCATATGACCTCAGAGAGGTTAGAAAATGAGATCAAAATAGGATGTACGACTCCGGCCGGAGTCGTATGATGCGCTTCCACATTTTAATGCTATAAACATCCAAACCCGTTGGGTTTGAAATAATGGCATTAATTATCAGAAGTTTGAAAAGAATTATTTAGTAGGTTAAAAACAGGGGATGTATTAAAAGTCGGTTTTAACCACAAGGAACACACAAAGTGTACAAGCTTCTTGAAACGAAGTGATTCAAATCCTGCATAGTCACCCGGTCACACTTTCGATTCGTCCTGAATTTTGTTAACAAATTTTGCTTTGTCTACGCCTATTTGAAACTTTATTAATAGCAGAAGTTTCGTATTGCGGCGCATAGAGCGGTATGGTTTCAATTGACCTTGGCAGATGCGCCTTTTCTGTCCTTTCATCGCTATCCCCGGGTTGCGTAATCCCTCCTTACCCTGGGTTATTGATATTTAACCCTTTCAGGGTTTTTTTGCGATTGTCATTCATCACATTGGCCCGTCATCTTATCTTCTGTCAATGACCTAATTGCCCAATGACCTAAATTGTTCTCCCCATCACCCATTCTCCCTATCGCCCCTACGCCTTTTCGCCCCTTCGCCTTTTTCCCTACTCAAGATAGGTATAGCCATACAATCCGGAACGGTAGTTGGAGAGGAACTCTTTTCCCTCTTCTGCCGTTATAATTCCCGATTTTACGGATGATGTTACCCATGTTTCAACAGTCCGCACCAATTTCTTGGGATTGTACTGCACATATTCAAGTACTTCGGCGACTGTTTCGCCGTCGATAATCTGGTCGATGCTGTAACCTTTATCGTCAACCGAGACGTGCACGGCATTGGTATCACCAAAGAGGTTGTGCAAATCGCCAAGGATCTCCTGGTAAGCACCAACCAAAAATACCCCGATGTAATACGGTTCCTTCGGTTTCAATGAATGCACGGGGAGGTAATAAGAGAGGTTGCGCGTTGAGATGAAATTATCAATCTTCCCGTCTGAATCGCAGGTGATGTCCTGCAATGTAGCCGAACGATCGGGTTTCTCATCAAGCCGCTGAATCGGTATAATTGGAAATATCTGGTCAATTGCCCATGAATCGGGCAACGACTGAAAAAGCGAGAAATTGCAAAAGTATTTATCAGATAACAATTTAGGAAGTGTGGTGAGTTCCTCTGAAATGTGTTTCATTCCATTGGTCATTTGCTGAACCTCCTTGGCGATCGACCAGAATAACTTTTCGATTTTGGCCCTTGTCTGAAGGTCAAGTAATCCAAGGCTGAAACGATCCAATGCTTCTTCGCGTATCTGCTGCGCGTCGTGCCATGTTTCGTGCATACGCGTCTGATTCAGTGTGCTCCACAGCGAATAAAGTTCTTTGAGCAGCTCGTGTCCGTCCGCTTCGATTTCCTCATCTTCTTCCCAGATGGGTAGAGAGGTTGCTTCGAGTACTTCAAATATTAATACTGAATGGTGAGCGGTGAGAGACCGTCCCGACTCCGTGATCACGTTTGGATGAGGCAGGTTGTTTTTATCACTCACATCAACCATCGTAGAAATCACATCGTTGACGTATTCCTGTATGCTGTAGTTCACGCTGCTTTCGCTGTTCGAGGAACGTGTTCCATCATAGTCAACACCTAATCCGCCACCAATATCGACGAAACTTATATTATAGCCATTCAAATGTAGCTGAACATAGAATTGCGAAGCTTCACGGATGGCTATCTTTATGCGCCTGATTTTATTGACCTGGCTGCCAATATGGAAATGGACCAGGTGAAGGCAATCTTTCATCTTGTTTCTTTCCAGGATGTCGAGTGCCTCGAGTAACTCGCTGGAAGTGAGTCCGAATTTGCTTACGTCACCACCTGAGTCTTCCCATTTTCCGCTTCCGGAACTGGCCAGTTTGATTCGTATGCCAAGATTGGGTTTTATTTTGAACTGTTTGGCGATCTTAATAATAAGTTTAAGTTCGCTTAGTTTCTCAACGACCAAAAATATGCGTCGTCCCATCTTCTGGGCAAGCAATGCTAATTCAATATAATCCTCGTCTTTGTAGCCGTTACAAATGATGAGTGAGTCATTATCTGTGTTGATGGCAATAACTGCATGTAATTCAGGTTTCGAACCCGCTTCAAGTCCGATGTTGAATTTCTTGCCATGGCCAACGATCTCTTCCACAACAGGCCGCATCTGGTTGACCTTGATGGGATAGATGATAAAATTCTGGGCTTTGTATGCGTATTCTTCGGAAGCTATTTTGAAACAGCTGGCCATTTTTTCGATCCTGCTGTCCAAAATATCCGGAAACCGGATCAGCATTGGTGCCGAAACATCCCGCAACTGCAGCTCTTCGACCAATTCCTTTAAGTCAACTTCAACGCCATCTTTCCTGGGGGTGACAACAACATGTCCTTTTTCATTGATCGAAAAATAATTAATTCCCCAACCGTTGATGTTGTAAAGCTCAGCTGAGTCATCGGTACGCCACTTTCTCATTAATGATTCTTAAAATTGGTATAAACCTGATTTATAATTTATTGAACGCTGACAAGCTGTTTGTTCTGATTGATATGTAAAAATTAGATACACTTTAATGGTGTGTATCTTACTTTAACCAACTTGCCGGAACAAAATAACTAATTTTTTAACTGTTATTGTTGTAATGGAATATATTTTTCAACAATAGGAAGCAAATCAATGAATTTGCAATCCTGACCGCGTAAATTGAGACGGATAATCTGCTTCCATTATGGTTGGTCGCTTTCCAGGTTTATTTGCAATAAAGGTGGTATTTTTGAACCATCGACATTTGGTATTGTTGAATGACAACAATGCTTTTAAAATAAAACTACAGTAATGAGAATTCAATTTAATATAACCGACAACGAACAGGTATTCGCCACTTCTTACTTGGTTGCAGACAGAACTTCCGTTAACGGGATACCGCTGAGCGAGGCTGAAGCGGGTTACGTGTTAAAACAGTTGGCCGAGAATGATTTGGCGATCGTAAACAGGTACAACGAAATAATAGTTGTGGCTTTCGCTGACCGCACAAAGGGTGAAGGGCAATTTTTGGAGCAATGCCGCAAAAGGGGAAACGAAATCAGTGCGATAATGCGCAAAGAGAAAATAGATGGTATCACAATTGTTGTGACTGGCAATGAGGCTGATGCGAGTTTGGCGCTTGCAGAGGGATTGGCCCTGGGGAGCTACCAATTTGCGAAGTATCAGTCTGCCA
>JANYLE010000269.1 GCA_025363795.1 Mariniphaga sp.
CGGCTGACAACCTGGGCCACTCCATTGAAATGGCCCGGGCGAAATGCACCTTCCATTACCGTTTCAAGATTCCCAAATTCGAATTTGCGGGTGTCGGGAACAGGATACACCTCATCAACTGAAGGCGAAAAAATATAATCACACTTAACAGTTGAAAGCAGATTCATATCTGACTCGAGCGTCCTGGGATAATTGGCAAGATCATTCTTGTCGTTGAACTGTGTCGGGTTAACAAAAATCGAAACAACCACGACATCACACATACCTCCAGCCTTTTGAACCAGAGACAAATGGCCTTCGTGAAGTGCCCCCATGGTTGGAATAAATCCAACTCTTAATCCTTTTGAACGCTCCTCTTTCAGAGCATTCTGCAACTCGGTAATTGTAGTATAAAGCTTCATTGTTTTTTTAAAACAGAGTGCAAAGTAACGAAATATCTGAACACAAAGAAAGGCTGAAAGTCCATTCATTGAGAATACAATCGGGCTAATGATTGAATATTCAGTATATTTTATATATTTTTGCAAAATATTTAAGTTGTGCAATGGAAAAAAAGAAGGTTTTATTTATCTCGCAGGAAATCACCCCTTACTTACCTGAATCTGAGATTTCTGATATAGGGAGGTACCTTCCGCAGGGTATCCAGGAGAGAGGAAAAGAGATCCGCACATTTATGCCTCGGTTTGGATGTGTCAATGAGAGAAGGAACCAGCTTCACGAAGTTATCCGTCTTTCTGGAATGAATCTGGTTATCAACGACAATGATCATCCGCTGATTATAAAAGTAGCATCTATACAGGCAGCTCGCATGCAGGTCTATTTCATCGATAATGAAGACTATTTTCAAAGAAAATTTGCCACATCGAATGATGAAGGTATTGAATTTGACGATAATGACGAACGGGCAATATTCTTTGCCAGAGGTGTTTTAGAGACAGTAATTAAATTACGCTGGTCACCTGATATTATCCATTGTCATGGATGGTTTACAGGAATGATTCCGCTATTTGTAAAGAAAACATATAAGGACAATCCGCTATTTGCGAACTCCAAAATAATCTATTCAGTCTATAACGATCAGTTTAATAATCCGCTCAACAGCAATATGGCCGGAAAAATTGCCGAAGACGGAATAGATATCAATGAAATCTCTGTTCTTAACGATCCGACTTTTGTCAATTATTCTAAGCTTGCAATTGACTACTCCGACGCAACTATAAAGGGTAGTGAAAACATCAATACAGAATTGGAGGATTACATGAAGGCTTCGGGTAAACCGTTTCTCGATCATCAACCGAAAGAGAGTTACATCGATTCCTACTTCGATTTTTACAATATTTTTTAATAATTTGCGCCGGATTTACTAAAAAGTTAAAGACATTGAAAGATAGATATTTCGAATTGAAGAACCTTATTGGAGCGATTCTTCTTTTATCTGTACTGGTTTGGGGATGCCAAAAAGGTGATCAGACGCTAGGAATAAATCTGCTGCCAGGCGTTAAAGTCCTCGATACAAGGTACCATCAAGATAAAGCATCAATTACCACCTCAATATTCTCCGACCCGAAAATCAGGGTTGATCGTCCTCAATACAATTTACTGGGAAGCTTCAACGATCCGTTATTCGGACGTACCGACGCTTCTTTTGCGGCTCAATTTCGTCTGCCATATCACCCTGCATACTCTGCAACGGCAGCTATCGATTCGATTGTATTAAGAATGTATTACAAAATAATGTATGGGGATACTGTTAGCGTTCAAAACGTAAAGGTTTATGAACTGACTGGTGATCTTAACTACAATTCCAAATATCTTTCTTCTTTTAATGTCAAAAATCTTGCCTCCACCGAACCAATCGGAACAACCAGTTATATTCCTAAGTTCAGAACCGATTCAACAAAGGTAGATACAACTCAGCAAATAATCAGTGTTCGATTGAATAACTCATTCGGCAACAGTCTCCTTGCCATAGACTCATTGGATATGACAACCAACGATAAGTTCGTTTCGATTTTCAAAGGACTTTACATTGGTTCGACTCCGGTCAGCAGAAGAGGATCATTGGTAAGTATTAATGCAACATCTTCGATGATTGTACTTTATTATCACGATGCCACAAAAGACACGCTAGGCTTTGCTTACAAAGTTTCGGCCAACTCAGCCAATGTTGCATCCTATGCTCATGACTATACACTTGCCAGGTTCTATCCAAATTTAGACAAAGTGGACAACCCAGACTCGCTTATTTACATTCAACCTACGGGTGGGATCAGATCGAAAATATTACTACCTAATCTTTCAAACTGGAAAGACTCAACCAATTACATTATCAACAAGGCAACCCTTACCTTCCATGTTGATACGGTTATGAGCGATTACCGACGGTATGCGATGCCCACCAGATTGTATTTAAAGCTAATTAACGATGCAGGCGAAGAGGAGTTTCCAAAGGACAGTGAACTTTCAAGCGCTTATTATGGTGGATTTTACGATGCTGCGTCGGGCACATACTCCTTTAATATTGCACAGCACCTTCAGCAGTTGATTGTGGGAACGATCAAAAACAATGGATTCTATCTTGTCCATCCAGATCGGAACAACAATGCCGAACGAGTTGTCCTAAAAGGGATGAATAGCTCTAAGCCAGCTGAACTGAACGTTACATACACGCGTTACAAATAAAAGATACGCTATCGATTAAATCCCGTATAGTTGATTGAACTTTTGTAATTTTGGGATTCCGGAAATTCAAAAAATCAGATCAGATTGGCAAATAAAATATTCTACCTGGTAATTATCGTTGTTGGATATCTCTCTTTCTTCACCTCCTGCGCAAACATCGGCATGCCATCCGGAGGATTGAAGGATACGATTCCCCCTTTTGTGGTACGAAGTGTTCCGGCATTCGACCAGACCAACTATACGGACCAGAAAATAAGACTCACTTTCAACGAATTTGTTGTTGTTGAAGGGATTAATGAAAAATTCGTTGTTTCGCCACCGACCAAAAAGAAACCGGTATTCCGTTCCAAAGGAAAAACACTGACCGTCGATTTAAATGAAAAGCTCAAGCCTAATACAACCTATTCGCTCGACTTTAAAGATGGCATTTCGGACAATAACGAAAGAAATCCGCTAAAGAATTTCAGGTTGGCGTTCTCAACCGGACCTCAACTGGATACGTTAAGGATTGTAGGATTTGTAAAAGATGCCTTTAATCTCGAACCGATTGCCAATTCGTATATTTTGCTTTACCGTGGAAGATCAGATACTTTAGTCTACAAAACGAGGCCGGATTTCGTCGCTAAAACCGATCAGAAAGGTTTCTTTGCTGTCACCAATCTTCCTGCAGATACATTCCAGCTTTACGGTCTGAGCGATACGGACAACAACCTAAAATTCACACCCGG
>JANYLE010000020.1 GCA_025363795.1 Mariniphaga sp.
AAAAAAAGCATTGCAGAAATTTCTGCAATGCTTAATGTATAGTAGCATTTTAAGCTTATGAACGTATATTTTTTGTTTGGATTATCTGAGTGAAATTGACACCAAAATACTTCAAACCCCAACTGCAAGATCATCAAGCAGCTAATCTGCGTTCAACCGGCTTAATAACTTGACCTACGGCTTCCGCCTCTGTCGCCGCCACCGGCACTTCCGCCACGATTGAAACCGCCACGGTCACCACCACGGTCACCACCACGATCACCACCGCCACTGCCACCGCCACGGTTGAAACCGCCACGATCACCACCACCACTACCGCCACCGCGGTTAAAACCACCACCGCCGCCGCCACGGTTGAAACCGCCGCCGCTGCTTGGACGTCTTGTACCATCTTTGGGTTTTTCAATTGATTCGTTCACAACGATTGTGCGACCGTCAACTTCTGCCCCATTAAGTTCCTCGATAGCCTTTTTGGCTTCTTCGTCATTCGGCATTTCAATAAAACCGAATCCTTTGCTCCTTCCGGAAAATTTGTCTGAGATGATTCTTGCTGAAGCTACTTCGCCGTACTCTTCAAAAAATCCTTTTAATTCTGCCTCTTCTAAACTAAATGGCAGACTTCCTACGAAAATGTTCATAATTTAAGTAACTAAATTTAAATGGTAAATAATCCGTTGTAAAAATAGTTATTATTCATTGCAAAAACCAATTAGCGAATTTATTTTAAAATATTTTTATGCGTCAATAAATCAATGTTTTAAATGGATATTCGCTCCTTAAATTAAGTATAGTCGGACAAATACTCCTCTCAAACGGTCATTTATTCAGTAAATTGAAATTCAGTTTAATGCAAAGCGGAAACCTTATTCTTCGTGATTAACAAATGATATGACCCATGTCTGCTCCTTCGAATGATTAAAAAATCCGGGCGGTGTTTTTGTTATTCGTTTGGATGTCTGATTTATACCATAAAATAGTACTACCCGATATATTGCAAGATAGCATTAACCATACTTTTATAGTGTGATCCTTTCCAGAAGATTTTATGGCAATGGTGGCATTTATAGTACACTTCAAATCCTGTTACTATTGTTTTCAATAAGTCATGAGGGATTGCTGCAGGGGAAAGCTCCACCAGTCTATGATTACATATCAGGCAGCGGGAAAGTGGGTCTATTATATTGTACAAATCGAATTTTCTCACCACTTCGGTTGTCTGCTCCTTCGAATTTACAGATCTGACATAATACCCTCTTGCTATATTTTTTGCCATTAACAACCCTTTATCCTTTGTTAGAATAATACGTCGCTGTAAGCGTGCGATTAACCTGATTTCATTATCGTTATAAGTGTTACGGTATAAGGTGTCAAACCCCATGATCCGTAAATTCTTCGCCAATTTTCCTAAATGAGCATCTACGATAAACCTGATACTCCTTAATGGATCTTTCCGGATTTTTGAAATGGTACTAATATCCAACAATTCGAATACAGGATATACCGAAATGTAATCATTATCACAGAGGTTGTGATTTAAATCGACCGGCTCTCCGTTCACAAGGATCATATCGACAGAAGAATGGGGGATCCCCTGATTCTCAATCGCTTCTCGTACAGTAACCGGACCATGGTAAAAATAGTCGAAAACCTTCTGACGCCTGTCTAATCTCAGAAAATCATTCAACTCGGCATAAAACCTGAATTGCACTTTAGATGGGATGACACCTTGTAGGTTTTCGTAATTCTGTTTCACGTGTTAATAATTTGCTTTAATCTGGCGTAAATTTGTCCCGATAAATCACTGCTCATTTCTTCTATTTCTATATAACATACATTAATTTTTGAAATATTTAATGCGTTGACTATTAGGATCAATAAACCCCGATATCAACTGAACCTTTACATTCTGATTTAGGAAACAATTTTTAAATGATTGTTGTTATAAATTTAAAGCGAATCTTTTAATTTTGATAATAGATTTTGTCTGCATACGTCCCTTCCAGATGAATAACTTTTAAAGAAGCGTTCTTATATAGGAAAAGATTGAATTCTAATCATTTAAACTGTAAGATAAATGAAAAAGAGAGTCGGTGTATGGATTGATACAGAAAAAGCTGTAATCATATCCCTGGAAGAAAATGAACAACGGTTGAATACAGTTCATCCCCAAACAGGAAAAAGGCTCGCGAAGGAGTCTAAACAATCAAGAAAAGCTCATTTTATCGTAAGTTCCCGGATTGAAGGAAAGCTTAGAATCCCGGGCGACACCAAAGATTTCTCCAGATCTGGCAGCCATCATTACAGTACGGAATTAAAGAATGAACATAAACTGAAAAATACAAAGAATCAATATTTCAGATCTGTTTTACAGGAAATTAAGGATGTTGATGAGGTTGTGATCTTTGGCCCATCCATGACAAAAAAGGAACTGGAATCACAAATAGAGAAAGACCGCCAATTGCATTCCCATCTTAAAGCCGTTGAATCAGCCGATATGATGTCAGATAATCAAATGGTAAGATGGGTCGAAAACTACTTTTTGACTGCAGGAGAATTTCAAAAACAGGCTTAAAGGAGTCAATAAATTTCATGGAACTCCCTTTGAATCATTAATCCATATTGATTAAAGGCTTGTTGCCAAATGAATTAATGAACGCTTACGAAAAGAATTATTTTCGTAGTGTTTAAGTTGTGCGAAATTACTTTTCCAATTGGCTATCCTTTAATCCTCCGCTCTGGTAAATTAATTGCACTATACACCTCCAATTAAGGACCCGGTATCGCTTTCAGATAAATAAGTCTAAAAAGCATATTTTCGGATTAATTAAACCCAAAAGATGAAACTGAAAACGACAGATTTCATGTTCATCTATTAATTATCAGGTCAATAGATACTGGTCAAAGTAGTGAATTTTCGCTTTGGTGCAAAAGTTTTTTTCATGTAAGTTTGTACGCATAAAATTGACAAAGGAATGTTTGAAAATCTTACGGATAAGCTTGAGAAATCGTTCAAGCTGCTAAAAGGGCAGGGGAAAATTACCGAAATTAACGTTGCCGAAACTTTGAAGGAAGTCCGCAGGGCTTTACTCGATGCTGACGTAAACTACAAAATTGCCAAAGATTTCACCGCAAGGGTAAAAGATAAAGCAATCGGACAGGAAGTCCTCAAGGCGTTAAACCCTGGCCAGGTGATGGTTAAAATCGTTCACGATGAGCTGGTTGAGCTTATGGGTGGCGAAACCGTTGATGTTAATCTTAAAGGGTCGCCCGCAATTATTTTAATGGCAGGTCTCCAGGGATCTGGTAAGACAACCTTTTCGGGTAAGCTGGCTAACCGGTTGAAAACGAAACAGGGAAAGAGTCCTTTGCTCGTAGCCTGCGACGTTTATCGTCCTGCTGCTATTGAGCAGTTAAAAGTGGTTGGTGAGGCTATCGGAATTGCTGTATTTACCGAAGAGGGGAGCAAAGATCCGGTTCGTATTGCAAAAGAGGCCATTAAATTTGCCAAACTTCACGGAAATGATGTTGTAATTATAGATACCGCCGGTCGTTTGGCGATTGACGAACTGATGATGAAGGAGATTGAGGCCATCAAATCGGCTGTTAATCCCGGTGAGATTCTGTTCGTTGTCGATTCAATGACAGGTCAGGATGCCGTCAATACCGCAAAAGAGTTCAATGACCGTCTAAACTTCGACGGAGTTGTCCTTACCAAATTAGATGGTGATACACGTGGTGGGGCAGCGATATCGATCCGCTCGGTGGTTACCAAACCAATCAAATTTGTCGGAACAGGCGAAAAGATGGATGCGATCGATGCATTTTATCCTAACCGTATGGCCGACCGAATTCTCGGCATGGGGGATATCGTTTCGTTGGTCGAACGTGCTCATGAACAATTTGATGAAGAAGAAGCCCGAAAGTTGCAGAAGAGGCTGGCTAAAGATCAGTTTAATTTCGACGATTTCCTGAAACAGATTCAGCAGATCAAAAAGATGGGTAACCTGAAAGATCTTGCCAGCATGATCCCTGGTATGGGAAAAGCAATTAAAGATATTGATATTGAGGATGACGCATTCAATAGCATTGAAGCAATAATCCATTCAATGACCAAGAAAGAGCGTGCTGATGCCAGCATTATTGACGGTTCACGTCGTAAACGTATTGCAAACGGATCCGGAACAACGATTCAGGAGGTCAACCGATTGTTGAAACAGTTTGTCGATACCCGGAAAATGATGAAAATGGTTTCACAGGGAAGCAATATGCGCAAAGCACTTGCACAACCTAAAGGGCGCCGGTAGCACTTAAGAAGCCAGGTCTGTGCTTTTAATATCACTATTTAAGCACATTGACCACCAGCTTCTAAACCGCTATTAATTATTAACTATTTGAATACTGACAGTACAATGGTCCTTATCGACGGAAAAAAAACATCAGAAACTATACAGTCAGAGATTGCGGAAGAAGTGATCCTGATAAAAAATAACGGTGGAAAAGTGCCTCATCTTGCCGCAGTTTTGGTCGGAAACGACGGGGGCAGTGAAACCTACGTTGCAGCAAAGGTTAAAGCCTGTGAACGTGTTGGTTTTAAATCAACTTTGATCAGGTTTGACGAGAATGTTACGGAAGAAGAGCTGCTGAATTGCGTGGAGAAATTGAATAATGATGCCGATCTTGACGGTTTCATCGTCCAATTGCCACTACCAAAGCATATCTCTGAAGAGAAAGTGGTTGAATCAATCAATCCGAAGAAGGATGTTGATGGATTTCATGCCGTAAATGTTGGCCGGATGGTGGCAGGCATGCCTGGATTTGTCTCTGCCACTCCGTTTGGAATTATGGAGTTGATCAAAAGGTATAAGATTGAGACTTCAGGTAAAAACTGCGTGGTAATCGGGCGAAGTAATATTGTCGGAAGGCCGATGAGCATTTTGCTTTCTCAAAAAGGAGTTGATTGTACCGTAACTGTTTGTCACAGCAGAACCAAGAATTTAAAAGAGATTTGTGCCCAGGCAGATATAATTGTTGCTGCACTTGGAATGCCGGAGTTTCTGACTGGCGATATGGTCAAAGAGGGAGCTGTTGTGATCGATGTCGGAACCACCCGCGTAAAATCAGACAAAACAAAATCGGGATGGAAATTATTGGGCGATGTCAAATTTGACGAGGTTGCCCCAAAATGTTCCTTTATAACCCCGGTTCCCGGAGGTGTTGGTCCTATGACTATTGCTTCTTTACTTTATAACACGTTGCTTTCTTCAAAAAAGGCAATTTATAAGTAATACGTTCTTTTGCAATTAAATATTTAAAAGCTGTCAATGACAGCTTTTTGCATTCGCGGTAAATCGTAAATTTTTGAAACGTGCGAAACATATTTCTGAACGGTATTGTTATCTTGGTTGTTCCTTTCTTAATCATCACAACTAAATTGACCCGTATATATGAAAACAAAATCTGTAAAAGTAAGTCGGCTTCTGCTTGTTTTGATCCTCTTAACCACTATGGCTTGTTCAACAGTTCCATTGACGGGAAGGCGCCAGTTAAGTCTTGTACCCGAATCGGAAATGATTTCCCTGAGTCTTACGGAATATGGCAAGTTCATTAATTCCAATAAACTATCAACTGATAAGAATAAAACGGCCCTGGTAAAACGGGTCGGTGGCCGTATTTCTGCTGCTGTCGAAGCTTATATGGCCAGCCAGGGTCTAAGTAAGAACCTTGATGGTTATAAATGGGAGTTTAATCTCGTCGAAGATCCAACGGTAAATGCCTGGTGCATGTCGGGAGGCAAGGTTGTAGTTTACACCGGTTTGTTGCCGCTCGCACAAAGTGAAGCTGCCCTGGCTACTGTAATGGGACACGAAATCGCGCATGCTGTGGCGCGCCACGGAAGCGAAAGGATGAGCGATCAGATGTTACTTCAGATGGGTGGAACAGCGTTATCGGCAGCCCTGGCACAGAAACCTGAGCAAACGAAGCAGATGGCAATGACGGCTTTCGGAGTTGGCTCGCAGGTCGGAGTAATACTCCCGTTCTCGCGTCAAAATGAGTACGAAGCAGATTATATGGGGTTGATATTTATGGCTATGGCAGGCTATAATCCGAATGAAAGCATCGGTTTTTGGGAGAAGATGTCACAACAAGGTGGGAGTAAACCGCCCGAATTTTTAAGTACCCATCCCGTTGATGCCAACCGGATCGCCCGCATTAAGGAAAAAATGCCCGATGCAATGGCGTATTACAACAAAACAATTGGCAAAAAGTGAATGTGAAAAATCCAGAGGTGATAAATAACCAAAGTGCGAAATCCTTCGGGATAATGTTATCATCGGATAGGAAATGATCTGCCGGTTCCGGGATAACAGCTGTCAGTTTGTATTTACAGTTAAACCTTTTGACGTTTAAATCATTAAAGGTTTAAGGGTAAATCAATCATAAATTGTGTTCCTGTCTCTGCAGATGAGAGAAAGTTTACCTTTCCTTTAAGGTATTTCTCACCCAATAACCGCATGCTGAATGTTCCAAGACCTCTTCCGCACCCTTTTGTCGATGCAGTTTTATTGAAAAGTTGTTTTTGAATTACAACCGGGATTGTTGCATCATTATGAACCCAGAAACGGACCATTCCATTCTCAGACATCGCACATCCCATGGTAACCTTTCCCCCGGAAGGTGTGGCCTCCAAGGCATTCTTCAACATATTGAGCAATACCCTGTGAAGTAAAACCTCATCAGTCATGATCTGCAAATTAACCGATGACGCAGCAATCTCGATTTCCCTTTTATTGGCAACATCGCTATGAACCATTTCAGTTTTTGTTGTATTGAGAATTTCCAGACTTTTTGCCGCAGCGAATTTGGGTGTCAGTTCATTATTTTCCGCAGCACTTAAATCACGCTGATATTTTATCTCATTCAGAAGATCCTGTGACGTGTTTTTAAGTGACTCGAACAATTCTCCTGATTTATCATCGTCCTTCCCTAACAGGTCAAGGACGTCCAGAATTCCAATTATATTTCCGGCCTTGTTTAAAATGTCATGAAAAAATATCTTGTCCAAAAGCCTCCGCCTTATATCATTGCTAATATCGGTGACAGAAAAAAGGTGATATTGTTCCCCGTCAAAGGTAAAAGGTGAAGTGGTCACCTTCATATTGAATAATTCATCAATATGACCGGTCGCGTTAACGAAAGTCAGGTTGCATTTATGGGTAAACTCATGGTTGATCAGTTTGCCATCTTTTAATCTCAATTTAACGTTGCAATTCTGACATTGATCCGAAATATGGTCGTCGTGAATGGTATCGACTGCAGAAATACAACTAAAGATGTCGGCCGGCTTTCTCCCAATCAAATCATTCTTATTTAAACAGGAAAAGAAACTGAGGAAGTGATTATTTAAAGTTATTATTTTTTTATCCTGACTCAACAAGGCTGTCGGCAGGGGAAACGCATCCATTATATTTTGCATCGACTCGCTGATCACAGGCAATACATCGCCAAATTTATCGTCTTCCAATAAACCATTTTCTGCAGTTGTAATTGTCAAATCCATAATGTAAACATATTACTGTCGCAATGACCTTTATCCGGAATAATTGATGCTCTCACAAATACTACGTTTGACCCGTTAAATTGTTTAATTCTGTTTGAGGATATTTAATTCTTAATGTTTGTATAAAATCCGAAGGCAAAAACTGAATAAATTGTCGCTAATAATGCCGATTATTTTATTGAAAGTTGTAACCCAATAAATCTTTATTACGTAAATTATTTCTGAGAAAAAAAGAATCAGAACAAAGTTCCCTGAACACAGTTGAAACAGATGAAATTGTTGTCACCATTTATCTAATCCGGTGCCCAATATTTAGGTTTTGAAGCGCATATGTCATATATGAAGCTTCCCGGGTCGGTAGGGGAGCTTCCCGTGTCAATAATGGAGCTGTCTTTGTCATATATTGAGCTGCCCGTGTCAGTAGGGGAGCTGTTTTTCTCATATATTGAGCTCCCCTTGTCAATAGGAGAGCTTCCCGTGTCGATAGTGGAGCTTCCCGTGTCGATAGTGGAGCTTCCCGTGTCAATAGGAGAGTTTCCCGTGTCAGTAGGGGAGAATGATATATCAAACAGGAGGTTTAAAATAAGGGGTATTGTTTTCGTGAAGTTTATTCCGGATAAGTCCTGATGATTTCCTGATTCAAGATATTCTGTTCATCATTTCATCGTAAATACCGGTTCTATATATTCTCTTTTTTAGTTTTTAAGTTATTCATATTTAAAAGAAATTATCATGACTAAATTAAGTGTTAAAGTAGAAATTGCAGATAATAAGCCAGATGAGCTTATTGATTTAGGTGACGATGTGTTGAAGAAGCATCTCGAATTAGGTGCAACAAGCCCTCTGCTTGGTCTCGATATGGAAACGTTTGAGAGAAATCTCAATGAAGCAAAAGAAAATCGGGCAGAGGCGAAAAGACTTCATCGAATGGCTGAAGCGATGAACCAAAAGGCAGGATTTAAGCTGGGTATTGACAAATCCCAGAATACGCGGAGCCCTGGTACAGTATATTCTATTATAACAAGTGCCAGGGATATTTTGCTTGGTTTGAACAAGAGCCAGGAGAAAAAACTTTCCGAGTGGGGATTTTCAGTGATCATCAGCGATGTTGCTAAAAACAACAAAGTGAATCCCAATTAGGCAGAACTAACCTTTCCGCAGAAACCGGCTGCGGAAGGGTTAAATGATTAAAGCTTATAAATGCAGGAGCACCTCTTTGGCGAGGATCTCGTAAGTCTGAAAACTTACCGGGACAAGTGGCAAACGCAGCACATTTTCGATCACCCCGGTTGAATGCAAGGCTGCTTTGGCTCCGGCAGGATTACCTTCAACAAAAAGTGCATCGCAGATTCTTTGCAGGCTAAGCTGAAGCTGAGCTGCTTTTTTAAAATCGCCGTCAAGGGCAAAATGGGTAAGATCGGCAACTGTTTTTGGGACAACATTTGCTGCTACCGAGATAACACCTTCTCCACCAAGTGCGATAATAGGTACATTTAGTGTGTCGTCGCCAGAGATAACGCTGAAACCAGCTGGCTTATCGCGGAGTATCTTCGTGATTTCATTAAAATTTCCGGAGGCTTCTTTTGTCGCAACAATCTTCCCCGATGCGTTTGCCAGGCGAAGGGTCGTTTCGGCACTCATATTCACGCCGGTTCTTCCGGGTACATTGTAAAGAATCACAGGCAGCGGACTGGCATTTGTGATTGCCATATAATGTTGAAATATTCCTTCCTGCGTTGGTTTGCTGTAATAGGGAACAACAGAAAGAATTGCATCCGCCTTTGACAGATCCATGCTGAGCATATCTTCGATGACAGTCCGGGTATTATTGCCGCCAATGCCAACAACAATGGGGATCTTCCCATTGACACGGTTACACACGAAATCGATCACCTGCTGCTTTTCGCCCTGGCTTAACGTGGCCGTTTCGGCCGTTGTACCCAAAACAACAAGGTAATCAATCTTATTTTCAAGTTGACTATCAACAATCTTTCCTAATCCGTCAAAATCGATGGTCTGATCGGTTTTAAATGGGGTAATTAATGCAACCCCTGCTCCACGGAAACTTTTCTTCATACTAATATTCAACTCT
>JANYLE010000058.1 GCA_025363795.1 Mariniphaga sp.
GGAAGGTGAATTTCATGCAGGAAATCCCGCATACAAAGATGAGCGGTACGAGCATTTTATAGGCAAGCTGGATTATTTTGCAAAAGAGCTGCATCGCAAAGGTGTCACCCGGATGTTGCTTTGGGAAGAATATCGGCAAGAATATCCGCAAGGATATGGCCATACCCAGTTCTCTTTTCACTTGTCTCAACAACTGGTAGCCCGTAAGCCATCCATGGTTCTACAGCATATTGTCGGCGAAAAACTCTTCATTGATTTTGCCGGAGCTAAACTCTCCTATGTTGACATACAAACCGGGCAGGTGATTTATTGCCAGGTATTTGTGGCCTGTTTGCCCTATTCGGATTATAGCTTTGCCCTGGCAGTGAGAAGCCAGTGCGTGGAAGATTTTATTTACGCCCTTGGTTGTTGCCTTCGAGAGTTTGGAGGTGTTCCCCAGGTGCTGGTACCGGATAATTTAAAGTCGGCCATTGTAAAAGCCAGCATCTACGAGCCTGATGTTAACCATGCTTTGGAAGATTTTGCCAATCATTATTCCACTACCGTAATCCCGGCTCGTGCCCGTAAACCCAAAGATAAAGCACTGGTAGAGAATCAGGTAAAAATGATTTATACCCGGGTATATGCCAAACTACGTAACCAGCAGTTCTTCGATCTGGTATCTCTCAACAAAGCTATCCGTGAAAAAATCAGGGACCATAACCAGACCCGGATGCAACAAAAGCCCTATTGCCGTGAAGAACGCTTCCTGGCTGATGAAAGGCATTTACTTGGACCGTTGCCGGAAGAATCTTTTGAACTGAAGTATTATCGGGAACTGAAAGTGGCTAAAAACAACCATATATACCTGACTCAGGACAAGCACTATTACAGTGTTCCTTACACATTTATCGGATCGAAGGTGAAAGTGATCTACACCCGTACCCTGGTGCGTATCTATGCCAAAGGCACGCAGATAGCACTTCATATCCGGGATTACCGGCAAGGAAAATACACCACAGATAAGGAGCATTTATGCTCCCACCACCAGCACTACCTGGACCGTAGTCCGCACTATTATTTACAGAAAGCCAACGAAAAATCAGAAACGCTTTATCACTTGATACAACTGGTTTTCGAACAGCAACGCCATCCGGAACAACTCTATAAAACCTGCGACGGATTGCTTTCCCTGCAACGCAAAACCGATCCGGACATCTTTCAGAAAGCCTGCCTGATGGCCATTGAGCACAAGAACATATCCTACAAATTTATTCTCAACATCCTGAAAAATAAAATGACCGGACAGCAGGAAACAAAACCGGAACAGCCCCTTCCTATCCACGTAAACATAAGAGGAAAAGGATATTACACACAATCAACACTTAAATTTTAATCTTTATGAAACAAATCGAATCGCAATTAAATCATTTACGGTTACACGGAATGAGCAACACTTGGCAGGCTTTGGTAGAAACCCGAAGGCACCATGAACTCTCCTTAACTGAAGGACTGGAGCTTCTTCTACAGGCCGAAGAACAAGAGCGGAGCAACAAACGTTTTGAACGGCTCCAGAAAGCCGCACGGTTCCGCTACCAGGCATCTGTCGAAGAACTTCACTATGATGCCTCCAGGGGTATTGACAAGTCACTCATCTCAGCCCTTGCCACTGGCGATTACCTTGCAAAGGGAGAGTCTGTATTGATTACCGGTGCCACTGGCTGCGGAAAGAGCTTCCTGGCTTCGGCACTGGGACATCAGGCTTGTGCCCAGGGATATAGAGTGATTTACTACAACATCCAGAAAATCCTGCTAAAGGCTAAAATGTGCCGTGTTGAAGGTACAATCTTGAAATTCTTTGACTCCATTGCTAAGACTGATTTACTTATTCTGGATGACTTTGGATTGACTCACCTGGATCAGCAACAACAACTGGATCTCATGGAATTAGTTGAAGACAGACATGGAAGGGCATCAACTGTGGTGGCAAGTCAGTTACCCGTTTCTAATTGGTATGATGTGATAGGAGAAGAAACTATTGCAGACGCTATTCTGGATAGATTGGTACATGTTTCCTATCGAATTGAATTAAAAGGTGAAAGCTTAAGGAAAAAACGGTAATATTGTCAGGTCTTACGTTCTTAAAAACCACGATCCTGTTGGGGGGTCAATATGACCGGAATGGGGGGTCAGTATCACCGGAATATCCATATAGCCCTTTTTAAACATGGTTCTTACAACATGAGCAACACAAATATATTAAATCCGGGTATAAATAAAAAATGCGGCCAAAGCCGCATTTATGAGTATAAAGTAATTAGTGTAGATCCAGTTCTATTTG
>JANYLE010000071.1 GCA_025363795.1 Mariniphaga sp.
TTCGGCATTAAGTTACATGCTTGAAAATCTGGACAAACCGGTAATCATGACCGGATCACAGCTTCCTATTGGAGTTTTGCGCACAGACGGAAAAGAGAATATTA
The DNA here is from genome assembly GCA_025363795.1 of Mariniphaga sp. GTDB lineage: Bacteria > Bacteroidota > Bacteroidia > Bacteroidales > Prolixibacteraceae > JAAFHB01. The sequence continues at coordinate 105 of JANYLE010000071.1, forward strand.
TTACTGCAGTGCAAATTGCTGCCGCGAGAAAAGAGGGTAAAGCGATCGTTCCCGAAGTTTGCATCTATTTCAGTTCTCACCTGTTCAGGGGAAACCGGACTACAAAGCAAGACTCACAGCAATTTAGTGCATTCACATCACATCATTATCCGCCATTGGCAATCGCCGGTGTCGATATTAAATACAATTACGAAAAGATCAATTATCCCCGCAGCAAAGGGATTCTCAACATTAATACCTCGGTTGATGATAATGTGATAGTGCTGAAGATCTTTCCGGGGCTCAGCCGTAAATATTTCGAGTCGGTGCTTGCCCTTCCCGGAATCAAGGGGATTATTCTTGAATCGTACGGATCTGGAAATATGCCAACTTTCCCCTGGATATTTAATGCGATCAGGCAAGCGACACTCCTGGATATTATTTTTATGAACGTGAGTCAATGTCCGGGCGGAAGAGTAAAAATGGGTTACTATGAGACCAGCCGCGAGCTTCAGGAAGCAGGTGTCGTAAGCGGAAAGGATATTACTGTCGAAGCAGCGATAACAAAACTCATGTTTCTTTTAGGTCAGAATCTGCCCGTTGCAGAAGTTAAGGCTTATCTTGTGCAAAACCTTAGCGGCGAATTAGAAAATTAAACAGCTGATCTTTAATCTAAAAATGACAAACCCTTCAATAGTATTAACCATTGAAGGGTTTGTCTTATAATTTCCTAATCGTCGGATTAACCTTTACTTTTAGGAGTAACCAGCGATAAATAGAGTTCATTAAGTTGAGCGGGTGAAACCTCAGACGGAGCATCGTTCATTACATCCCTTCCTGAATTATTCTTCGGGAATGCAATCGTATCACGGATTGAATCGAGTCCGGCGAACATGGATACGAGACGGTCGAATCCAAAAGCAATACCTGCGTGAGGTGGTGCCCCGTATTTAAACGCCTCCATAAGGAATCCAAACTGATTTTCGGCCTCCTGTTTCGTAAAACCGAGTGTTTTAAACATCTTGGCCTGAAGTTCACTGTCGTGAATTCTGACAGAACCACCACCGATCTCAACACCATTGATAACCAAATCGTAGGCATTTGCCCTCACTTTTCCGGGATCGGTATCAAGCAATGGAATATCCATAGGAATAGGAGCCGTGAAAGGATGATGCATTGCATAGAAACGGGCTGAGTCTGCATCCCATTCAAGCAACGGGAAATCGATTACCCAAAGTGGCTTGAAATTCTCCTTGTTTGTTAATCCGCACTGGTTCCCCATTTCGAGACGCAGTACCGACAGAGCGGACAATGCCCGCGTTCTTTCTCCTGAAATGATCAGGATTAAGTCGCCGGGTTTTGCCCCGAAAATAGCGACCCATTTTGCAAGATCTTCCTGCGTATAAAACTTATCGACCGAAGATTTTACACTTCCGTCTTCATTTACTTTGGCATATACAAGTCCTTTGGCACCAACCTGGGGACGTTTAACAAATTCGGTAAGCGCATCCAACTGTTTACGCGTATATTCACCACAACCCGGCGCGCAGATTCCGACAATGTATTCGGCTTCGTCAAACACTTTAAATTCTTTGCCTTTGACAATTTCAGTCAGGTTTTTGAATTTCATTCCAAAGCGGATATCGGGTTTATCGTTACCATAATTCTCCATCGCATCAGCCCATGTCATTCGTGGAAATTCTCCCGGATCAATCCCCTTAATTTCTTTAAACATGTGACGAGCCAACCCTTCAAACATATTCAGAACGTCTTCCTGCTCTACGAATGACATCTCGCAGTCGATCTGTGTAAATTCAGGCTGACGGTCGGCGCGAAGATCTTCATCACGGAAGCACTTCACAATCTGGTAATAGCGGTCGAATCCGGCAACCATCAACAATTGTTTGAAAATCTGGGGTGATTGCGGAAGTGCATAAAACTGGTTTGGATTC
>JANYLE010000072.1 GCA_025363795.1 Mariniphaga sp.
TCCCAAAAGCCCTTATTCTGCTTCAAAGGCAAGTTCCGACCATTTGGTGAGAGCCTATCACAACACTTATAAATTACCCATTGTGATTACCAATTGCTCGAACAACTACGGTCCTAATCAATTTCCTGAAAAGTTAATTCCATTGGCCATTCACAATATTCAGCACAATAAACCGATTCCAATTTATGGGAAAGGGGAGAATATCCGCGACTGGCTTTTTGTTGAAGATCATGCTGCCGCGATTGACCTGGTCTTTCATGAAGGAAGAAACGGTGAAACCTACAATATTGGTGGTCACAATGAGTGGACGAATATCGCCCTGGTTTTTCAATTATGCAAAACAGTGGACAGGTTGCTTGGACGTGAGCCCGGGACCTCGGAGAAGCTCATTACCTATGTAAAAGATCGTGCAGGTCATGATCTCCGGTATGCCATTGACTCCACAAAGATTCAAAACGAGCTGGGGTGGAAACCGTCTTTGCAATTTGAGGAAGGGATCGAAAAAACTGTGGCCTGGTACCTTGCCAATACTGACTGGCTTGAAAATGTGTCATCGGGCGCTTACGAAAAGTATTACGAAAAACAGTATGTTTCGAGGTAATTAAAGCACAAAGAATTGCCGAATAACCTGTTCATATCCTCAAAGGAACGAGAAAAGCCGTGAAGTGATTCACGGCTTTTCTTCGCTCCTATTAATGATCAGGCCAATCCTAATTTGATTTGCCTGCCACTTTATTTATTTAGCTTCCTGCTTCGACGGTTTTGCAGTAACGGTTACCGGTCCATTGGGTGAATCCGTTGTTCCTTCCAGTACGCCATCCTTAAGGATGAGCTTAAGGGAAATTGGATTATTTTCCACTTCAAAACCCAGGGTAAGCGTATCTTCCGCAAATTCAATTTGAGGAATTGCCATCGCCTGACCTTGAATGGTAAATTCTCCTGCCAATTTATTATCAACCTCTTTAAGGGTCAGCACCCCATTGTCGTAAGGTTGAGGCGCATTAGGGGCAGCAAATTCCCAAACACCAAGCAATTTCTTAAATCCATTATCTGCTGCATTCGATGATATCGACATCGAAATTACGAGCAACAAGGTCAATAGAATTCCAGTAGATTTCATTGTAAAAATTATTGAGTTGAATTAAAAGATTAAACTAATTTCTGTTTATTCATCAATCAGAATAGATTCATTGGCCATTAATACCAGCTACAACAAAGTATTTCTGTTAAACGGCAATATGATATTGATCAAAAAAATGATTAAAAATACCATAACAAATCAACTACCCGATCTTAATCGAGTAACAAATAACACGGATTTATAAAATAATCCAATTGGAGAATCAGTCACCAATATAAAAATTGTAAACTAGTCAGGAGTCCCCTTCCCTTGGATTGTCAGGGCAAATGAACACTTAAGTATTACAATTTTTTGCGTTGAATAACCCTTTTACAGATTAGTCGACAACTCTTTACCTGGTTTAAATTTGACGACTTTTTTTGCTTTAATAACTAAAGCTTCGCCTGTTTTAGGATTACGGCCTGGTCTTTCGCTTCTTTCAGCTACTGAAAAAGTACCAAAACCTAAAATTTCAACGCGTTCGCCGGCGGCCAAGGTACTTGACACTGTCTCGTGATAGCATTTTAAAGCACTTGTAACCTGAGCTTTGGATAAGTCAGCTTGTTTGGCAATGACTTCAATCAATTCGGATTTGTTCATGGTATCAATTTTAAAGGTTATTAATAAATCGAAGTTATAAAATTTATTTTATAGTTGATTTCGGCAATAATAGAATACCCGCAATTTGTTTGTCTTTGTGAAAACCCGTAATGTATTTATAGTCATTGGCAAACGTCAAACAGGCTACTAATGTAGTAAAAAAAGTTCAAATGCAGAACAATGACTATAATTTTGAACATTTATCTCTACGGTTCGATTTAATTTTAAAAAATTCCTATTATTCATCAAAAAGCGTTAGTTCATTGTAAGGTAAATGATGATAATTCAGAAACTCTTTGTACTCCTCTTCGAATGATTTCCTCCAGTGGTATTGTTCCTGATTCTGAATATATAATAAGGTGCTATCCAACTGAGACCGGCTGATGGAGAACGCGGCAAATCCGGTTGCCCAGCTAAACGATCTTAAGTCATCAAAGTTTTGCCTGAGCCAGGTTGTTGAGCTTTGTTTTAGCGGAAGGATTGCCGATTCAACCGACAATTTGAACGGGATGGCTATTAGAATATGGATATGATTTTCTGTACCGCCAAGTGCTACTAACTTAGTTCCTTTCGACTTTGCAACCGTTGCAAGGTACGATGAGAGTTGAATCCGTATATTAGCGGTCAAAAAATTCTTCTGCCGATAGGTACTAACCACAACATGCAGAAAACAGCTGATAAACTCACTCGACATATGCTCTGATAATAAAAGTTTTATAACCATGAGCAATTTGGAATGTCCTTCTCCTGAATTGATATTTTGACTGTGTAAAACCCGCTTGGATATTCTACATCAATTCAATCGTTATATCGTCTGAACTCGCTGAAATGGATTACTTTCCATTTCCCTTTTCAAAAGCCAATAACTGAGCTTCATCAACATCCCGAAACCATTGCTGCAAAGTTGTACGTGCTTTTATCCGGTGAGTTTCATTGATTTTTGTTTTGACGATTGAATAAGTAAAGATCAAAACACTTAAATCATCGGTGAATCCTATGATTGGGGCAAAATCGGGTATCAGATCGAAAGGAAGAACAAAATAACCCAGACCCGCAGCTATCGTGACTTTTGACTTCAGATCAATCGCCTCGTCAACAAGCATATAATATAAAAGTAATGCCAGGTAAACAACTTTAATTCCGGCTTTTCCGGCTAAACCCCTTAGCTTCATCCAAAATGACTCTTCGGAATAAAACTTTGAATACTGTCCTAAATTTTCCATTCACTTACAATTTAAGATTCATTTCAAAAAGAGTAAAATCTGTCATTTCCGGGCTCCACACTTTTTGATTCACGATTTACTACTTAAGTCCGATGTTCGTATAATCTACTCTTTCATTGGCATACTTTTCCGAAATTTCATCCAGAATATTGAGCACCTCTTCAACCTCCAAAGCCTGAAGCAGCTGCACCCGCAAATCGCGAAAGTCTTTTAAGTTCGGAAAATAGCGCACAAAATGGCGCCTCATTTCGAGAATAGCCCTTTTCGGTTGCTCTTTCCATGTTAAGGATTGCTGGAGTTGCTCCTTGACATTGGCAACAACTTCGGGAACCAAGGGTGGCATTATCAACTCACCCGTCATGAGATAGTGACGAACATCGCGAAAGATCCACGGACGCCCGATTGCGCCACGCCCAATCATCAGGGCATCAACACCCGATTGTTCCAAAAATGCTTTCGCTTTCTCTGGTCCATTGATATCACCGTTCCCGATAATCGGAATGTGCATCCTTGGGTTTTTCTTCACATCTGCAATTAACGACCAGTCTGCTTCTCCGGTATAGAGCTGGCTTCGTGTCCGGCCATGAATTGCAAGCGCCTGTATTCCCACATCCTGCAATCGTTCAGCAACATCAACAATAGGCATATCATCATGATCCCATCCCAACCTCGTTTTTGCTGTAACAGGGATCTTCACGGCTTTGACCACCTCTTCGGCCATCTTCACCATCCTCGGAAGATCGCGTAAAAGCCCTGCACCAGCACCTTTCCCGGCAATTTTCTTCATCGGGCATCCGAAATTGATATCAATAAAATCCGGGTTTACCTCTTCGGCAACTTTAGCGGCTGCCACCATTGAGTCAATATTAGAACCATAAATCTGGATGGCAACCGGACGATCGAAATCGAAAATAGTCATTTTCCTTTTCGTTTTTTCCACGTCACGAATTAACGCTTCAGACGAGATAAATTCGGTATACATCACATCCGCTCCAAAATTTTTGCACATATACCGGAAAGACTTATAAGTAACATCTTCCATGGGAGCCAAAAACAGCGGCAGATTTCCTAATTCCAGATTACCAATTCTCACAATTATCAATTTAAAATCAAGGTACAAAGATAGAAAATCGCCACGACTCCAAATGTCGCAGGTATTGCTGCAACTTTAAGTATGATTATTAACTTTGCGCAAACTTTAAATAGATGTACCGACAGGCACTCCGCGAATCCAAACCTTCAACTCAGCTTCTCTTTACGGCATTGGTTATTTTAATCTGTGGAATTGCTGTAATGGTCTTAAGTATTGCGCTCGGCTGGTTGTTTTATGGCGTAAACCTTGCTGAAATGGGGAAAGCTATTGAGGATTTAACGAATCCCAAAAGCATTTCACTGCTCAAGTTCTTTCAGACCTTTCAATCGATTGGTGTGTTTATAATTCCGCCTTTTATTGTCGCATGGTTTCTTCACGACAGACCTTCCGTATTTCTTCAATACCGCAAACTACCCGATTTGAAGAGTGTGCTTTTTGTAATCGCAATTATCTTCTTTGCCAATCCACTCATCAACTGGCTGACTGAAATTAATGCAAAATTAAGTCTTCCGGAATTTATGAATTCCGTTGAAATATGGATGCAAGACTCAGAAAAACAGGCCAATCAAGTTACTGAAGCCTTTTTGTCGACCACCTCATTGATAACTGTTTTTGCAAATATTGTGATGATTGCAATACTTCCGGCGCTTGGCGAAGAATTGCTTTTCAGAGGAATAGTTCAGCAACTAATTAAGAAAATTTCCGGTAATGCTCATGCTGCGATCTGGATTTCCGCTGCCATATTCAGCGCATTGCACATGCAATTTTTCGGATTTCTGCCCCGGATGGTGCTAGGAGCAATGTTTGGTTATATGCTCGAGTGGAGCGGGACATTATGGTTGCCTATCATTGCCCATTTTGTCAATAACGCCACC
>JANYLE010000073.1 GCA_025363795.1 Mariniphaga sp.
TGTCTTTTAACTTTATCCTTTAACCTTTTAACTTTATCCTTTTGTCTTTTAACTTTATCCTTTAACCTTTTAACTTTATCCTTTAACCTTTTAACTTTAACCTTTATTCTTTGCCTTATATCTCAATTCTCCTATTACCCATACCTTACATCATAGCGCCAATTATTTTAATGATTAACGCCTCAAACTGCCAAGTAGCATGTTGTCTAAGCCATGATAATCGCGCGCAAGACTTTGCACCGTATTTAAAGTAATAAGGTCATTGATCGAATTGCGGATAGGGGCAAATTGTTCGTGCAACGGACATGGATGTTCTTCGTCACAATGTTTTAAACCAAATCCGCATCCCGCGTAAGTTTTGGTCCCTTCAATGGCCTGAATAACGATCTTTAGCGGAAGCTCCGGCTTCTGTTCCTCGAAAAGAAAACCGCCCCCCTTCCCTTTTATCGACGATAAAAATCCCTGTTTGACCAACCGCTGCATGATTTTTCCCGTGTAAAAAGGCGGAGCATCAATCTCGGCTGCAATCTCGGCTATTCCGGGTTTAAATCCCTTATAATTCTGAACCTGAACATATACCAGCCCTCTTAGGGCGTATTCTGTCTCTTTATTAAACACGGCTTTCCCTTTTGTTATTAATCCTGTCAAAGGTAATAAAAAAAATAATAAAATATTAAAAGACCTTTTTGTCTTTTAATAAAAATATTCTTAATATTGCAATGTTTTAATACGACAAAAAATGGAAACAGAAAATTACAACACGAAACCAATAGGCGAAATAGTCGCAGATGATTTCCGCGCAGCCTTGATTTTTAAAAACAATAATATCGACTTCTGCTGTGGAGGTAAGAAATCGCTCGTAGAAGCGTGCCGCGAAAAAGAGGTGGACCCTGAAAAGATAATAGATATGTTGACCGAACTAGCTTTAGTTCCTTCGAAATCTTCGCAAGACTATAAAAACTGGAAGCTTGATTTCCTTTGCGATTATGTGGTGAATACCCATCACCAGTATGTTTTAAAAACATTACTTGATTTGGTTTTTTACACCCAAAAAATTGCCAATGTTCATGGCGATCATCATCCTGAATTGATCGAAGTGGCATCGCTGTTTGCACAAATCAACAAGGAATTGCTCCAACACTTAAAAAATGAGGAGGAAGTTCTTTTTCCTGCCATAAAAAGTGTTTTAAAAAATAATGACGCATCATCGAAAAAGACCATTATTTCTGAGATTCACCGTATGTCAGCAGAACATGAGTTTGCAGGCGGGGCAATGGATCACATCAGTGAAATTACTCATCACTACAAATTGCCCGAAGATGCCTGTTCAACCTATAACGTCACCTTTAAATTATTGGAACAATTCGAGGATGACCTTCATATCCATGTCCATCTTGAAAACAACATTCTTTACCCCGGAGCATTAAAATTAACTGAATAAATCTTTACAAATGAATACCGCGACTAAAAATCTCGAAGATGACCATGTGTCAATTCTCAAGTTGATTGATGTAATGGAAATAATGACTGACAATTCAGATCCGGCAATTACGGATCTGGAGGAGGTCGTTGATTTGATCAGGAACTTTGCCGACGGACTGCACCATGTCAAAGAGGAAAAACTGTTCTTTCCTTTAATGGCAGAACGCGGATTCTCTTTAACACAAGGTCCCGTTGCTGTAATGTTGAGCGAACATGAACAAGGGAGAAACTATGTGAAAGGGATCTCAGAAAATATTCAGTTGGTGAAAGATGGGGATCTTTCATCACTGAACCTCGTTTATAGTAATATGCTTGGGTATGGTGAACTGCTCCGGAACCATATTGCAAAAGAGAACAATGTACTATTCAGAATGGCGGACCATGCGCTTTCAGCCGAAGACCAGCAATCATTGCTGCAGCAATTCACCGAAGTTGAAAACCAGGGTTCATCCGATCAACAAAAAACTGATTTTATTGCAAGGATCGAAAAATTGGCACAAACCTACAATCCATCATAACAGCGAACTTAAATTATCACAACAATAATCAAATAAATCTATCAAGTATGAATGCAAAAAAGCTTTGGATCAGTTTTATGTTGGTCATGACGATTTCATTTGCCGTCCTGATCTATTATGGCCGGGAGATTTACCGCCAGGCACCACCAATTCCGGATAAGGTAATGACATCCAACGGAACTGTTCTCTTCACAGGACAGGACATTAAAGATGGCCAGAATGTCTGGCAATCGCTGGGCGGACAGGAAATCGGAACAGTCTGGGGACATGGGGCATACCAGGCACCCGACTGGAGCGCCGACTGGCTCCATAAGGAGGCTACCTTTATGCTCGACAAACTGGCATTAAGATCAGACAGCCTCCCTTATGACAAAGTGAACAACGAACGCCAGGCTGCATTAAAAATGCATTTACAAAACGATCTTCGCAAAAACAGTTACCAGACTGACACAAAGACATTGATTGTGTCAGATTTAAGAGCCGAAGCCATCGCGAGTAATTCGAAATTTTACGGAGGGCTTTTTACAAATGACCCGGCACTTGCGAAACTTCGCGATGCATATGCCATTCCGGAAAATTCGTTAAAAGATCCGGAGCGCGTGCGACAGTTGAGTGCATTTTTCTTTTGGATATCGTGGGCCTGCGTAACCCAGCGGCCCGATCAGGCAATCACCTATACCAATAACTGGCCCTCTGAAGAACTGGTCGGTAATCGTCCGACAGGAGAATTGCTGCTCTGGACAGGATTCAGCGTCATGATGCTGATCGCAGGGATCGGATTGATGGTTTGGTATTATGCCAAAAAAAGGGATGAAGAGGATGAGATATTCCCGTTAAAGCACCCGCAATTACACACAACACAAACGGCCTCTCAAAAGGCTACGCTGAAATATTTCTGGATCGTAACACTATTATTATTGGTACAGGTAGTAATGGGAGTTATCACTGCACATTATGGTGTTGAAGGCCATGCATTCTATGGTATTCCGCTCGGTGACTGGTTACCCTATTCCATATCCCGCACCTGGCATGTTCAGATTGCAATCTTCTGGATCGCTACCTCATGGCTGGCCACAGGCTTGTATTATGCACCCGCCATTTCGGGCGTTGAACCCCGCTTTCAGCGGTTGGGCGTTAACTTTTTGTTCTTTGCACTGCTCGTTATCGTAGCCGGATCATTAGCCGGTCAATGGATGGGTGTCATGCAGAAACTGGGCTTTGCACAAAACTTTTGGTTTGGCCACCAGGGCTACGAATATGTCGACCTTGGCCGTTTCTGGCAGATCTTTCTTTTCACAGGTCTTATCATTTGGCTTGCACTGATGGGACGCGCGATCTGGCCGGCTTTAAAACAAAAATCGGAAAGCCGCAATTTACTGGCGATGTTCCTTATTTCCACAATTGCCATCGCCGGATTCTATGGGGCAGGATTAATGTGGGGACGTCAGACCAACTTAGCTGTAGCGGAATACTGGCGTTGGTGGGTGGTTCATCTCTGGGTTGAAGGATTCTTCGAAGTTTTTGCAGCGGTGATCACAGCTTTCCTGTTTGTCAGGTTAAAAATCGTCAAACCACAAACAGCCACATCAGCCGTGCTTTTCTCAACGGTTATCTTCCTTGCCGGCGGAATATTGGGAACTTTCCATCACCTTTATTTCACGGGAACACCAACAGCCGTAATGGCACTTGGCGCAACATTCAGCGCATTGGAGGTAGTACCACTCATATTAATGGGATTTGAAGCCTACGATAATCTGAAGATCAGCCGGATGTCGGAATGGATAAAAGCCTATCAGTGGCCAATCTATTGCTTTATCGCGGTAGCTTTCTGGAATCTTGTAGGAGCCGGTATATTTGGCTTTTTGATCAATCCTCCAATTGCACTTTATTACATGCAAGGTTTAAATACCACCGCCGTACACGGACATACCGCTTTATTCGGAGTTTATGGAATGTTGGGAATCGGTCTGATGTTGTTCGTCCTGCGTGATATGGATAAAACTGTTGTATGGAAAACGAAATGGATTAAATTTGCCTTCTGGTCAATCAATATTGGCCTGGCCACAATGGTTCTTTTCAGTGTCTTACCGATAGGGTTGGCGCAAACAGTTGCAAGTGTACGCGAAGGTTTATGGTATGCCCGGTCAGCCGAGTTTATGCAACAGCCCATCATGCATACGTTAAAGTGGATGCGTGTATTCGGAGATACCATCTTTGCTGCAGGTACTGTATCATTGGTATGGTTTATTTTCGGACTTAAATTTGGATGGAGTCACGAAAAAGAACCGATAAAATAATTTATTCCGGACTTGGATTTAAGCTCAATAAAAACTCATCTTTCAACTATTATCCCTCAGTGTAGCAAAAAAATGTTACACTGAGGTTAACGGAGAAGTCACCAGGAAACAAGGAGTAATTCCGATCCATCATCCGGACAATTGAATTAACCATTAATTTTAATGAATCGTAAAAAGGTTATTGCCACATTCCGAAAACTCCATACGTGGCCGGGAATTATTATCGCCGTTTTTGCGATTCACTTTGCCTTATCAGGAATTATCATGAATCACCGCAACTGGTTCTCGGGAGTAGATATCTCGCGGGAATGGTTGCCGGGTTCATACGAATACGAGAACTGGAACCAGGCCGCGGTTCGCGGAGGATTCAGTATTGGCAAAGATTCACTCCTTTTCTTTGGAAATATTGGGGCGTGGATCAAAACAAAGGAAGGTTATACCGATTTTAACCAGGGATTCCCAAAAGGAATTGATAACCGGAAAATCAATCAGTTATTAAAATTTAAAAATCAATTGGTTGCTGCAACCCAGTTTGGACTCTATCAACGCAATTATGCGGGAATCGGAGTATGGCAACAGGTATCCGTCCCTATGCAGGAGCAACGGCTGATCGATTTGTTTATAAAGCAGGACACATTGATGATCCTGAGCAGGAATAACCTGATCAAGAGCGCTGATTTAAAGAATTTCCAGGTTGTCACGCTGCCTGCGCCCGAAGGTTATTCGCGAAGTGCGGGATTATTTACGACCCTTTGGGAATTGCACAGCGGCGAACTGTTTGGAACAGTGGGAAAGTTGTTGGTTGATTTACTCGGAATCGTAACAATATTACTTTCGGTAACGGGATTGCTCCATTTCCTCTTCCCCAAATTAATCCGGCGAAAGAAAAGAATTACAGGAAGTTCAGGTAATCTTTCAAAGAATTACCGGCTTAACCTCCGTTGGCACAATGTGGTGGGTTATGTCTTTGTGTTGTTTCTGTTCATCAACACGACTGCCGGCATCTTTTTACGTCCCCCGTTGCTCATTCCGATTGTGAATTCAAAAGTGGGGATTATTCCGGGATCACATCTCGATAATTACAATCCGTGGAACGATAAACTCAGGCGCGCAGCCTGGAACCAGCGATCCGGGATCTATATTTTCTCCACTTCACAGGGATTTTATGCAGGTGATGAACAACTGTCGCGGCCGTTGATTCCGTTTAGTTCACAGCCACCCGTAAGTCTCATGGGATGCAATGTTCTGGAGCCTGTCGATTCCACAAAATACCTTATCGGTTCCTTTTCAGGATTGTTTACCTGGGATGTTCAGACGGGAGAAGTTGCAGAATTCTTTAGCGGAAAAGCTTACGAAGCGCCTACCGGGATGGCAAGGCCTGTATCTGATCATATGACTGCCGGATATATTTGTGATGCCAAAAACAGGAAATGGATCTTTGATTACAACAGTGGAATTGCGGCTGTAAATACGCCGGTTGTTTGGGAAATGCCTGTGGCGGTCAAAGCAAAATCGCCTATTTCACTTTGGAACCTTGCTTTGGAAATTCACACAGGGAGAATTCTGGAACCTTTTATCGGAGTCTTCTATCTTTTATACATTCCGATTGCGGGGATTTGTATTCTAATGGTTTTGTTCAGCGGATTCTTTATCTGGCTTCTGGCGCACAGGAAGAAGAAAAAGAAGAGCGAATAGGTTCTTTTTAGGATAACAATTATCAACGAAATATCCCGGATCTTAAAATACTGTTAGCAACGAAATATGATGAGACAATTGGGGGAGCCATTAATTGAAATCAGGCAATAACGATTTCTTTCCTGAATGAAATTTCTTTGACGGGAAATTTAATGGCAGCTTTTTTAATCTCAGAAAGTAAAAAATCTTCTATTTCAGCATCATCAATCATACGCTCTTCAAAATTAAAGATAGACACGGAAAGGTAAAGTGTCAAAATATTGTAATGATCAATATTTTTTGTTTTTAAATCAATGAGTTCCCTGTAGCAAAGTCCTGAGATGACCTCTTCCTGCATCACAAAATAGGCTGACTTTTCTGTTTGTTGCTGAAAACAATAATCTTCCCATAAATTCTTGAGCCCATGGCTTTCAATCGTCAATGAAGTTTTTTTAACGTATTTCTGAGCTGCACCTATAATATCCGCAATAACTTTGGTCAAGATATTCTTGCCTTGCTCCTCCACTATGATGCAGATCATCTGAAGAAATTTCTCATTCATATTCCTTACATCCAATTTATAGAATGGTATTTTACCAGGAAATAAATCATCAAGCAGAATTGAAGTATCCTCCATTAGTAAGTTTTTTAGTTTGGAATATGTCGATTGAATATTTTTCAAATATACAATTTTGATTCAATTTACATCATACAGCATGTATTTAACAAACTCTTGACCCAAATAAAAGAAGAAGCTCATCATAATTTTTACATATTCCTTATATTCAACATTATAAAACAGGATAAAAATTCACGGCTCTCCTCCCAGGCCACTGATAAGCGCTCAAAAATCAATAGCAACAAGTCGGTAAACCGGAATAAGAAGGTCGTGAATGGTCAGATATGCCTTTTAGGACGACCGTTCATGTTAAAAAAAATGCACTCCTTCCATTTTTCATTGCTTTGAAAAATGAACGATTTAAAAGAATCCCCAATCTACTTTTGATTAGCTTTGTATTTGATATTCTGACAAATTGGATGGCCAGGATTCAATTTTTATTTCTCAGCTTTAAACAGCGCCATTTTTATTCTGCTTGTCAGAACAACGATACTTAATTTAAGCTTTATGGATACTGAAAAACGAGATAAATTCATCAAACTCTGGGCAAAGTATTTCAATCATGCTGAACTGCCCGTCACATTTCAATATGCGGCAACTAACCTGGAAATACCGGTACTTGAACCACCTGAAGGACATCGTTGTATTATATCACAATTGATGAAAGTCAGACATGGTGAATCAATTTGTCTACAAGCAGATTCGGTAAGTTGTATTGGCGGGAAACGATATATGATGTTCTCCGGTTCGATGCCTCAACGGTTTGAATGTTACATTTCGCATTATCCGGATGGGAAAGGGGAACGATACAAGGCACATCCTGATCAGATGCTGCAATTCTGGGAAAATCTTCCTCAACTTCCTACCAAAGGGGACAATCTGATCTTTAAACGTTGGGATAAACTGGAAGAAATTGATCAGCCGGATGCTGTCATCTTCTTTGCAAACCCCGACGTACTATCAGGATTGTTCACATTGACGTGTTTTGACAGCACAGCCGAAGATGCAGTCATTGCCCCTTTCGGAGCAGGTTGCACCAATATTGTTTACTATCCTTACCGGGAACAATTAAAGGGTTCGGGAAGAGCAGTTCTTGGTTTACTCGATCCTTCCGCCCGTAAATGTGCGAAAAATGACCTTGTCAACTTTTCAATCCCGATTACCAAATTCATGACGATGATTGACCAGATGGAAGAGAGCTTCCTAATCACGAATACATGGTCAATTATTCAGCATAGAATTGAATAAACCGGTTAGAATAAGGTACCTTGCCAAATTTACAAATCGTGACAACGCCTGAATGGTTAAAATTCAGTGGATTATCAGATAAAAAAGATGGAATCAAAAAACATGAATATGTTATTATCAAATAATATCACAACAGCCGGTCGGCTTATTCAAAAGTCGGTCGCACATAAAGTAATCAGTGTTATTTTTGGCGTTGTCGCCATGCCTTTCATCAGCAACCTTATTACACAACATGTCAAAGCAAGCTTTAATCCGCTGAGAACGAAGATTGATATTGTCAGTCTATCCTTTGCAAGCCTGTTTGCCTTTTTGTCAATTGCATTTTGGATTTTATCAGTCATGAGGCTTAACAAAGCAGGGCGTATGCTCACAAGCATAAAAGACACGAAAGGTGATGAGATAGATGGATAAATTAATTTACAGGATCTGCACTAAATGTAGACTGAAAATTAAGTGTTACTGACCCACTTCGGTCACAGCGTAGAAATAAAAAGAGACTTACAAAAATTATTTTGTAGGTCCTTTTTATTTAAGAGCAGGAAACGAAACCTGAACCCGCGACCCCCCAACTTGATATATAATCGACCGGTCATTCAATTAATGACTCCAATCATCGATCTCGCAAAGCGACAAATATTTCCTTTTGCAGCAACCTGTCATGCTAGTTTCATATTGTCAATTAAATCCAGAACAAACTATGTTGTAAAACAGGGAAAAACAGGAGTCATTCTGTAAAATGAATATTATAAAACTTTATATTTGTCATGTGTTAAGAAATTCTCTTGATTATGGTATCGCAAACATAGAATTTAATTTCACTGACTAATTACAACTTCACGCCTCGTATCATTTTCATTTATTGATTGGATATCACTTATTCAGGATATTGCCATTTTCATATAAAAAAATGGAAGATAAATTATAAAAAACAGTTTGATTCAAAATGTTCCTTATTATTTGAATAATCAAACTTGAATTTAGTATAATATTATTGCGGGTTTGAAATATTATATCCCAATTATTTAGTTGATAGTTTATGATATCAAAATTCATATGTTTCTGGTTATTAATAATGGTTGTTAAAACCAACGACGTTTCCGCACAGAAGTATGATGCTGAAGTAGTTAAATATACAACTACGTGTGAAGCAGAGAAAGATAAACTCATACAAACTGACTCAGTAACGATCCAGATCAACAATCGGATTGGCGAAAAATACACTGAAATATCGATACCCTTTTCAAAAACAGAGAAGATTTCGGATATTGATGCGTGGATTGAGAACATGGATGGTATAACCGTCAGAGTTTTAAAAAAAAGCGACTTCAGTGATAAAAGTGCCATTTCAGATATATCATTGTATGAAGATAACTTTATCAGGTGTTTTCAGCTAAAACACAATGTATATCCATATAGGATCAGGTATACTTACAAAACAACTTACCGAAATTTCATACCCATAGCCTGGTGGACTCCAATCGTCTATAATGCGATTCCAACCAGAAATGCAGAACTTAAAGTTGTCCTTCCCAAAGGTTTCCAATTTAGTAAATACGCAAACAATGTTTCTGATCTCAAGGCAGATTCGACTGAAACGAATCTGATATTACAATGGAAATCAAGTTATGACAAGCCCCTAAAACCGGAAATATATTCGCAGCCTGAAGATTTCAAACCTTGTGTCATCATAACCCCATTGCATTTTAAATATGGAATAGAGGGTTCTGCAAAGGATTGGGAATCATATGGGAATTGGCAATACAGGCTAATACAGGATTTGGATATTTTGCCGGAGGCTGAAAAGAATTCAATATCCACACTCATTAAAGGTATTACAGATAAAAAGGAACTGGTCAAGACATTGTATCATTATATGCAGGACCATACACGGTACATCAATGTAACTATTGGAATCGGAGGTCTAAAGCCATATCCGGCTTCGTATGTTGCACAAAACAAATATGGTGATTGTAAAGCATTAACGAATTATATGAAGGCCATGTTAAGCTTTGCGGGAATTGAATCTTTTTACACAACCGTTTATGCTTCCGAACAGCCAAATGAACTTATTAAATTCAATGAGGGGTCACAATTTAACCATGTAGTGCTTGCCGTCCCCTTAAAAAATGATACGGTATGGCTTGAGAATACGGTGAACACTAATCCATTTGGCTACATGGGAACTTTTACTCAAAACCGTGATGCATTGCTATCCAATAACGGGCACAGTAAATTGGTTCGAATTCCAGCTTTAAAACCAAAAGACGATCTTGTTTCCTATCACCTTTCGTTTGAACTTAATTTAATTGAGAATACGAAATTAAACCTGAATATTTCATTTAAAGGGAAAGACTTTGAAACATTTGATCAGCTTCATTCCGATTATAACGACGATGAAAAGGATAAGATCATTCGCAATTATATGCCATTTGATGATTATGAGGTCATCAATTGGAACCTGAAAAGAAAGGATAGAGATACCGCAAGCATAGAATTAAGTGCAACACTAAATCTCAATAAATTTCTTAAACCATTGGGGAATGAATTCTATTTCAGCATTTATCCAAGCAAAATACCGGCGTTTGTTCTTCCTGCAAACAGGACACTTCCAGTCGTTTTACCATTCCCCATCTGCAATTCAGATACACTTATATATGCCCTTCCGACCGGTTATGAACTGAAAAACAAACCTGAATCGATATCGATCAAGAACCAGTTTGGCACTTATAATTTGGCCTCAACAGTTATCGATGGGAAGATAACGATTTTTAAAAGATTTGAATTGTTTTCCGGATCCTATTCTATCGGGCAATATCCTGAATTTTATTCTTTTATACAATCAGTGAAAGATCTTGACAGGAAGAAAATCATCATTAAACCTATAAATTAA
>JANYLE010000117.1 GCA_025363795.1 Mariniphaga sp.
TCAATATCAAGGTGATTGGTCGGCTCATCAAGCAGAAAAACATTGGGTTTCTTCAGCAAAATTTTTGCCAATTCGATCCTCATTCTCCATCCACCCGAAAACTCCGACGTTGCCCGATCAAAATCGGTCCGTTCGAAACCAAGACCAATCAATGTCTGCTCAATATCAACATGAAAATTGTTGCCACCCATCAAATGGAAACGTTCATTCGATTCGTGCATATCATTAATGATACTTTCATACTCAGCCGATTCGTAATCTTCACGAACCGAAAGCTCAGTATTGAGAAACTCGATATGTTTTTCGAGTTGCTGAATTTCGGCGAATGCTGTAACAGCTTCTTCCATGAGTGTTCTCGAATCAGCCAGCTCCATCTGCTGTGGAAGGTACCCAACTGTAATATCACGCGGAACAACAACGCGCCCCGAGGTCGGGGTCTGTACACCTGCAAATATTTTTAACAAAGTGGATTTACCGGCACCATTCCTTCCCGCCAGACCAATACGGTCGCGCGGATTCACAATAAAATTAACATGCTTAAAAAGCTCAAACCCGCCAAACTCGACGTACAATTCCTCTACTGAAACACTCATGATTCTTACTCAAATACAAAAATAAATTCACGTTCCGGATGACCGATCGGACAATAATTCAATTCACTAGACCGATTCCAAAAGCGCTTAAAACATTGCGGCAAAGATACCAAAATTTGCAGGGCTTCGGACATGCCCAATGCAAATGGAGGGATAAGCATATGATTGTTGTTATTCAATTTACAATCTGATTCGTCCTATGGCCAGGGTAGTTCCGGAAAAAGTCCGGTTATGTAGCTTTACCTGATGATATGATGTCCTTGCTGTGCGGGCAATCACCATCCAGGCATTAGCAATGCCTGTCCAATGTAAAGCAATGCTTATCAGCGGTTCAGCAAGACCAATCTTGTGTAAAGCAATGCCTGTCTTTGTTGAAGCATTATACATCTTGCGTAAAGCAATTATCATCTATAGTAAAGCAAAACATATCCAGCTTTCAGCAAGGTCAATCTCGTGTAAAGCAATTTTCATCGTTGGGGCAGCAAGGTCAATCGGGTATAAAGCAAAATTGATCCGGCTATTGGCAAGGTCAAACTTGTAGGGACAAAGGCACAACTATTTTAACTGCTGCATTGACGGATAGCGGGGAATCTACAAATCTTATTGCATAACAGACCCTTTGTGTCAGGAATCAATTTCTATCTTTGCAGAAATTTCAAATATAACGTTTTGAGCAGAGGAAATAAACCACTACCGCTCCACGAAAATGTGGAGATCATCGATATCGGATCTGAAGGGAAAGCTATCGCCAAAGTTGATGGCATTGTTGTGTTTACCACACTTGTAATTCCCGGAGACATTGTTGATCTTCAGGTAACAAAGAAAAGGGAGAAATACCAGGAAGCCAAAGTGGTGAAAATCCATACCAATTCGCCCGACCGCATCCCGGCTTTTTGCGAGCATTTCGAGGTGTGCGGAGGGTGCAAATGGCAATACCTTCCTTACGAAAAACAGCTTTTTTACAAGCAAAAACAGGTTTTCGATCAGCTGAAAAGGATTGGCAAAGTAACCTTACCTGAGTTTATTCCGATTAAAGGATCGGCCAACTCTACCTTTTACAGGAACAAACTGGAGTTTACGTTCTCGAACCGCCGCTGGCTCACACACGAAGAGGTGAAGTCGGGTGATCAGTTCGATAATATGGATGTGTTGGGATTTCATGTGCAGGGGATGTTCGACAAGGTATTGAATGTCAACAAATGCTGGTTACAGCCCGAACCATCGAATTCCATCCGCAATTCCGTGAAGGAATATGCGATTGCCAACAACCTGGAATTTTATGACTTACGAAATAAAGCGGGATTTCTGCGCAACCTCATTATCCGCACAACCAGCATTGGCGAAGTGATGGTGATTGTCAATTTCTTCAGGGAAGATAAGGATAAACGGGAAGCATTACTCAATTTTCTCGTGGATAAATTCCAGGAAATTACCTCTTTGCAGTTCGTAATCAACGAAAAAGGAAACGATACGATCCTCGATCAGCAACTTCATGTTTTTAAAGGGCGCGACCACATTATCGAAGAGATGGAAGGACTGAAATTTATTATCGGCCCGAAATCATTCTATCAAACCAACTCTGATCAGGCTTACGAACTCTACAAGATTGCCCGTGATTTTGCTTCCCTGACGGGGAAAGAGGTGGTTTACGATCTTTATACAGGAACCGGCACCATTGCCTGCTTTGTCGCATCACTTACCAGTAAAGTAATTGGTATTGAATATGTCCCTGAAGCGATTGTGGATGCCAAAATCAACGCTGAAAATAACGCCATCGAAAATACGAAGTTCTTTGCCGGCGATATGAAGGATATTCTCACCCAGGCATTTATTGCCGAACACGGTCATCCTGACGTGATCATCACCGATCCGCCACGTGCCGGAATGCACGAAGATGTTATCAGTACCATATTATTTGCGGCTCCTCAACGGATCGTGTATGTCAGTTGCAATCCTGCAACGCAGGCACGCGACATTGGTTTACTTAGTCACCAGTATGAGGTTACCAA
>JANYLE010000136.1 GCA_025363795.1 Mariniphaga sp.
TAACGACTGGTAGGATAAATCTTAGCGCATTAAAAACACGGTTATTCAATAAGGTATTTTCACTTTTGAGCCATTCACCAAACTCAAGCCGCTCATTTTCACTGCTTTTTTGTCCGAAGAAAACCAGTTGCATCTGTTGCCGGAACTCCTTGTTCTCAGAGAGTTCGATGATCGCTTTTTGTCGTTCAATGATCCGGTTTTTAAAATCATAGGCATGCTTGAAATAGTCAGTCAGCCGGTTCTTACCAAAAATGGTAATACTTCTGTTGATGCAATGGAAAAGGGAATTCTGGCCAAACAGATCGAGGTCGTAAGCATAGCTGTGATCGGGATCGATGTATTCATCCCCCGGTTCAAAAGGAGTGAAATCACCATTCATCGATTTGATCTCATTCCGGCAAATCTGAATCAGGCGGTCGCATCGCTCCATCTTTCCTTTCAGCAGGTTGTCCCGCCAGGTTAAAAACAGGAAGGAGATCAACGCGGCAAACGAGAGATACAACCGGCTTGTTTCAAGTACGACCAGGTAATTATAAATTAAGCCGATAAAGAGCAAAAAAGAGATGAATCTCAGTAATGGCAGGTATTTTTCTTTTTTCGAAAGTTTTTCCTTTTCTGTTGCGACCGCTTCAATCTGAAGCTCGTATTGTTTTTTGATATCGATCATTATTTTAAACTGGTTTCTGCTTTGATAAGTCTTCAAATTCCCTGCCAATTACAATCCCAAAACACATTTATTATCCTGAATGGATAATTCGCCAAAAATACAAAGGGATTCACGAATTCCGGCATATCAAAAGCATAAACAAAACTAAGGGAGCCGGATTAACCGACTACCGGAAAATTGGAATAATCTCCCAGCTTCAATGTAGCTTTCACAAAAAAACACCACTGATTACACAGATTCACCGATTTTCCCGGATTGGAATAGAAAACTGTGGTTTATTTACCGCGTATGCGGGTAAATTATTGTAGCGTTGAATAAACCGAAAATCAATGGCGCATCCAGCAATAATAATTGAAATGGTGAAGCTATATGCGCCATAGGCAGAAATCTTTTTAGAGCACTCGGTTTAACCGCTACGCAGTAATGGATGTCTGTGTACGCAACGTTCCTACAATACTTAAATCGCTACTCGATAGTCATAGGGTATGAAAATAAGGTTTTATGAATTAGTTGTTCTGTGTTTGTTGGTTTGATGGGAAGTTACAAAAACCATACGATTCACAAATTCTGGCATATCAAAAGCAGAAACAAAATAAAGGGTGACGGATTAACCGACTACCGGAAAATTGAAATGAGCGACCAGTTTCAATGTAGCTTTCACAAAAAAACACCACTGATTACACAGATAAACACAGATTCACCGATTTATCCGGATTGTAAAACTAAAGCTGTGGTTTCTTTACCGCGTAGGCGGGTAAATTATTGTAGCGTTGAATAAACCGAAAATCCATGACGCATCCAGCAATAATAATTGAAATGGTGAAGCGATATGCGCCACGTGCAGAAATCTTTTTAGAGCATTCAGTTTAACCGCTACGCGGTAATGGATGTCTTCTGTGTACGCCGTTTCTACAATACTTAAATCGCTACGCGATAGTCGTAGCGATTGAAAATAAGGTTTTATGAATTAGTGGTTCTGTGTTTGTTGGTTTGATGGGAAGTTACAAAAACCATACGATTCACAAATTCCGGCATATCAAAAGCAGAAACAAAATAAAGGGTGCCGGATTAACCGACTACCGGAAAATTGGAATAATCTCCCAGCTTCAATTTAGCTTTCACAAAAAAACACCACAGATTACACAGACGAGCACAGATTGAGGACATCCCTTGAAAAGTAATCTGTGAAAATCGGTGTAATCTGTGGTGAAAATATTTGATATTACACTGCAAACGGCGCGCTTCCGGCAACCCTGTTTTTCTTATCAACGGCTTTTACAACGTACTGCTTAGGCGTTGTTTTACCGAAATCATCCGTATATAAATAAGGCGTTTTGGTCGTCTGCGGCGTGAAAAGGATATTGGCTACTTTTGAATCATTGCGCCAGATCTCGTAATGGTCAATGGCGGCATCTCCCGCGTAAGCGGTATGCCACGTAATCAAGGCTTTCTCCCCATTTTTAACCTGCACTTTTACCTCCCTTGGTGGGGTGAGATCCTGGAAAGCATTCTGGAAATAGTTGGTTTTGCCACCTTTTGATTTCATTGCCAAAGCTTCCACCATATTTCGGTCCTCTTCACTCATTTCAATTGGTTTTAACTGGGCGCCTATCAAATTCTGTATCAGCTGGCACTGTTTCGGATCATCACTGATTTGTCCGATACCAATAATAGCGGTGTGGATTCCGGGCGTCGAAAGTGAATAACGAATCAGGTGATGCGCCGGCAACTCAGGACTACTCACCTGTAAAACGACATGCTCAGGGGTATTCGACCATTCTGCTTTTTTGGTGTACATGGCACCATCTGCAAAAACCTTCATTGCAATGATCCCGATATTTTTGGCAGCCGCAACAGGGATAACGTTGTATTGCATGTTGAAAAACTGCTTATCGTTGGCATTGATCGCAATCAACATTCCATCAATCAGGTCTTCCGAATCCCGCTGGATCATCTCCATCATTACCGCGGCATCCTTATGACCGGAGAAACCAATATGATGGATTAGTTTTTCATTCTTAGGGTTCAGTCCCGTACGGTTTGTACCGTCACGTACATCGCGCAGTGCTGCCAATGCACCAATTGATTTGGCATTTGGATCAGGATGATCATATCCTTCGTAAAGGGCATCAACCTCGCCCATACTATTAAGCGTATGAATCAACACCATATCGAGATAAGCCTCCTTCGGAAAATTACCGGTGCCGTCACCAAAAACCTGGGTTAGTGTGCGACGTACATCATCAATGGCCTTTGAGCCTTTCGCGCCATTGGTGCCACCATGAACTTCGGGACGGTCATCACCCCCTTTGCCAAAACGGAGCCCGGTCTTGGATGTAACAAAGATGGCCTTTCGCTTTTTCGCGTCGTAGTTGGGCTGACCCGGTACCAGTCCGAGCTGACGGAAAGCCTTTCCATAATTCATCTGGCTGGGACCGTAATAATTAGAAGTATCGTAATAATTGACACCCAGTTTATGCGCTTTGAGGATGATCGCCACCGGATCGATCCCTGCCGGAGTCCATTGGATAGAGGCCTGCCCGCCCAGACCAAGGGTTGTAACCATAAAATCAATTTTCCCGAAGCGCCTTTTAACAGGCGCCACAGGCAAAGCAACGTTTTCGGATTGAACGAGGTAAGGAGCAAGTGTTAAGCCAACTACAGCAGCACCAGAAGTTTGTATAAACTGCCTTCTGCTTTGTCCATCGAAGTGATTTTTTGCCATATTTATTTATCGTTAAAGATTAATAGGTAATTGTATAACGTTAAAAACTTTTTTTTGTTTGGATTTCAGGTTGTTTTTTAAACATCGTTTAAACCGGAAACAAATAAGGCGTTGCCATATCTGGTATCGCATCAAATAAAAAAACCCGGACTTTCGATCCGGGAATTTTCATGCTATAAAATTGTTTACTAATCAATTCAAACCTTTGTTTTCAAGAAGTGGTTCAATTCCGGGTTGTTTTCCGCGGAAATTGAGGTATAATTTCATTGCTTCATCCGTTGCGCCACGTTCGAGAACATTGGTGCGGAAAGACTTGGCAACTTTCTGATCGAAGATATTACCGGTTTCCTTAAAGGCCTGGAAAGCGTCGCAGTCATAAACCTGTGCCCACATGTAACTGTAGTAACCGCTTGAATATTCGCCATTTCCCGAGAAGGTATGGGCAAAATAGGTCGATTTATAACGCGGGATGATTTCAGGAATCAGTCCCAGTTTATCCATTGATGCCTTTTCAAATTTTTCAACATCAATATCGCCACCTTTGGTAATTGTGTGATAGTCCATATCTAGGATCGCAGCAGCCAAATATTCGACAGTTACAAATCCCTGGTTGAACTTACCCGATTTCACAATTTTATCGACCAAAGCCTGCGGAATAACTTCGCCGGTTTTGTAATGTTTCGCAAAAATCTTTAATACTTCGGGTTGTGCTGCCCAATGTTCCATTACCTGCGAAGGAAGTTCTACAAAATCGCGGGCCACATTTGTTCCGGCCAATCCTTCATACTTACATTGCGAAAGCAAGCCATGCAAACTATGTCCGAATTCATGGAAGAGTGTCTCCACCTCTTCGAAACTCAGCAAAGCAGGTTTATCGCCTGTAGCTTTCGAAAAGTTACAGGTTACCGATACAACAGGACGGATATTTTTTCCCTCTTTGGTGATATACTGCTCGCGATAGTTGGTCATCCAGGCTCCCCCTTTTTTGGAAGCTCTCGGAAAGAAATCCATGTAAAGAATACCGATTTCGGAACCGTCGCCATCTTTCACTTCATAAACTTCACATTCGGGATGGTATAACGGCATATCTTTCAACCGGGTGAAAGTGAGGCCGTATAGTTTATTGGCAACCGCAAAAGCGCCGTCGCGGACATTATTCATTTCAAAGTAAGGGCGGATCTGTTCTTCATCAAGATCATACTTTTCTTTTCTCACCTTTTCGGAATAGTACCACCAATCCCAGCATTCGAGTTTGAATTTTCCACCTTCGCGGTCAATCATTGCCTGCATATCACTGGCTTCTTCTTTTGCCCGTTTGATAGCGGGAGTCCAAACCTGGCCCAATAATTTGTAAACATTTTCGGGTGTTTTGGCCATACAATCGTCGAGAACATAGGCCGACCAACTTGGGAAACCCATGATGTTGGCCTTCTGAAGCCGAAGATTCACGAGTTTACTGATCACGGCTTTGTTATCATGCGCATTGCCATTATTGCCGCGACTGTACATTGCTTTATAAATTTTCTCACGCAAACTACGGTTGGTAGAATAGGTGACAAACGGAATCCAGCTTGGTTTCTGAAGTGTGAAAACCCACTTGCCAGCCATAGAATCGGTTTTTGCCTCATCTGCAGCACCTGCAATTACTGATTCGGGCAATCCGGCAAGATCTTCCTTCTTGTCGATCACCATTTTGAATGCATTTGTTTCAGCAAGCATGTTGTCTCCAAACTGAAGATCGAGCAGTGAAAGTTCTTCATTAACTTTCTTCAGTTCTTCTTTCTTGTCGGCTGCAAGGTTTGCCCCACCTCTGACAAAACGTTTATACGTCTCTTCAAGTAACCTCGATTGCTCCTGATTAAGGTTCAATGAAGCTTTCTGATCATTAACAGCCTTCACCCTTGCGAAAAGTTTTGCATTCAAATTAATAGCATCTTCGTGCTGTGACAGCATCGGAGCTACTTTCCGGGCGATTTCCTGTAACGAATCATTGGTCACCGCCTCCTTCAAATTGGAAAAAACCCTGTTAACCCGGGTAAGCAATGATCCGCTGTAATCAAGCGCCTCAATGGTATTGGCAAAATCCGGTGCTTTGTCCGAATCTGTAATAATTTTAATCTCAGCATCATGCTGCTTGATCCCCTCTTCAAAAGCCGGTAAGTAATGCTTATTGAAAATTTTATCAAATGGGGGAACCTGGAAGGGCGTATTGTACGCCTCTAAAAATGGATTCATCTCGGTAGATTTTTTCTCCTGTGTTACGCAGGAAGTCATTAAACACATGACAACCATAGGAATAAATAATTGTTTCATTCGTTATATCACTTTTAAGTTGTTGTATACTATGGATTGAAAAATTTCTCTTTGAATAGCTATAACTCAACTCGTGGAACTTGCAAGGCGATAAACATTGCTTTTTAAGGCGATGTGCCTTGCTCGTTTTACGTTCATATCGTTTAAATTATAATCAGATTATCAGCTCAAAAATACGAAAAGGATAAACATTTGTCTACTTGCAATTTATGACTTATTTCATGTATTGGATAATTGATAAACTTCCGGATGCCAAAGAGCCGCATCAGAAAATGCACTATCTGTTTATTTCCCAAAAATACAATTATAATTTACTGTATTATAATAAATTGTAATGCGCCACAATTTTGATCAGATCATCATCTTTCCTAATTGAAAGCTTGTTTTTGGAAATAAAAGTTTCCATCTCCTGACTTTGAACACCAAATAATTCGAGTAAACCCTTTTTATTGACGAATTTTTGAGCCGGAGCATCACCGATAGCTATAAAATAAAACTTTTGCACCTCGGTATACCTGTCCGGTTTTGGATCATCAAATGCTTTCCTTTTTTCCTTTTCCATAAATTTTATCGTATACCTGGCTAACAGCGCAGCTTTCCCTTTGGTTAGCACTTCGAAATTGCCGTTATTAATTTTCCCATTTTCATAAAAGCTTAGACATTCAAAAATTCGTCCTCCAAACTCGGCTCTTTTGACAATTGTCCGGGGATCGATATTATAAAGATCATCCCCTTTCCGGAATTCCAGGTTATCTGAAAACGCGTTATACCTTAATGCAATATCAGTTGCAAATGAACTATCACGCATCATCACCCTTCCCGGACTAAACTTATCCTCCAGGTAAGGAGTACCCTGAATTTCGGGCGCCTTGAACGTTGAACTTGTGCCATCCGTAATTTTCTTAAACCGTACGTCATTAAGAAAATTAGTAGGCTGGTATTGTGCACTTAAATTATTCGCCAATGCTATCAACAAGGAAATACCCAAAACAAAGCGTTTCATAGCAGCAGATTTTATGGGTTTTTTAGTGATGATAAAATTAAGCAAATAATTTAATGTTTAATCCATCTGCCTGAACGTTGAACTTTTTTTAGTGCCGGCTGTTTTATTGTTATATTAATTAAATTGTTCGATTGGTTTAAATAATTAATGTTGAAAAGGTTTTGGTTCGTTTTCGTAAAGTGTGTTTTGGTAGGTTTTTGATTCAATTCCGACCCTGGTAATAAAATACCGGGGTCTTTTTTTATACCTGTTCTGCTTTATCAACACCTTCTGTCCCGAATTGTTGGAATTCAACAACTATCTTTGTATCAAAAATACGAACCTTGGAAAACCTGTTGCTCAGAAGTCATCTTAAACTGCATTTTATCGTTCTAATATATGGTTTTACAGCCATCTTAGGCAAATTGATCAGCCTGCCTGCAACCCAGTTAGTCTGGTACAGAATGCTTATTGCCGTCATAACATTCTATATTTTCCTCCGCTGGAAAAAAACTGATCTGACCATTAGCCGCAAACAGTTCTTCAAATTATTCGGAATAGGAATGATTGTAGCACTTCATTGGATCACTTTTTTTGGCGCTATAAAAATCTCCAACGTTTCAGTTGCGCTTGGTTGCCTGGCTACCACTACCCTTTTTACAAGTCTGCTTGAACCCTTTTTCTTCCGCAAACGGATCAATACCGTGGAAGTGATTGTAGGGATATTTATTATCATCGGTTTATACCTTATCTTCAGATTCGAAACCAGGTATACTTCAGGCGTGATTGTTGCACTTGTTTCGGCATTTCTTGCCGGTCTGTTTACCGTGATCAACAAAAAAATGGTATGATGTCGATCATCATAAAATAGTTTTAATCCGCGAACTCAACGCCCGTCACTCAATTCTATGTAAGCGTTTTCTTACATCTCGATCGGCGATGCTGCACGTTTAACCTCCTATCTT
>JANYLE010000174.1 GCA_025363795.1 Mariniphaga sp.
GTTAACCGTTAAGTGTATAATTAAAACCACTAAGTAACGGTTTGCAATTCAAAAAGGTATGATGGGCAATTCGTTAATTCTGCATGACGATTTGGAATAAATACAAGTAACTAATTCACAATTAATGCCTTGTTTCAATCACCTGTAATTAAAGCCATTAAAAACGTATTTCCTTATTAAAAGGATATAGCGGAATCTTGTTTGCGAACTCGGAATCTACCCATAGGCACAGGTTATTCGAAACTAATGGTTCAATGTAACCAACCTAAAATAATTTCCACAATTCGAATATTTTAAACTCAAAAACAATTACAATAAGACTAAAGATATGAAGGAACAAATTAGAGAGTTTGTTTGTAAAACAACATTCAGCGACCCCAAAAAGGTTAAGGACAATACCCTGCTTTTTGATGAAGGAATCTTTGATTCAATGGGCTTGCTTAACCTAATTTCATTTCTGGAGGAGAATTTTAGCGTTAAAGTAGATGATTCGGAATTGGATGCTGCCAATTTTGGATCTATCAATGCTATAGTCTCCTTTCTCGAAAGGAAAGTAAAATAATTGGATCATGTGCGGAATTGCCGGATTTATAAATTACAGAAAATCCTTAGCTGAAGCCGAGTCGATTCTGAACCTGATGATGACTCGTATTCACCATAGGGGTCCTGATGATTGCGGATTATACCTGGAACCCGGCATGGGAATGGGGAATGTCCGTTTAAGTATTATCGACCTTGCTGGTGGCGATCAACCGTTATCAAATGAGGATGGCTCATTATGGATAGTTTATAATGGAGAAGTCTTCAATTATATTGAGCTACGTGAAGATCTGATCAAAAAGGGACATCGATTTAAAACACAAAGTGATACAGAAGTGATCCTTCACATGTATGAAGAATATGGCACTGATGGACTTCAATATCTTAATGGTCAATTTGCATTTGCGATTTGGAACAATATAAAGAAAGAGTGTTTCTTTGCTCGTGACCGTGCAGGAATCAGGCCACTATTTTATTCAGAAGTTAACGGCACCTTGGTTTTCGGATCTGAAATTAAATCCCTTTTTGAGTTTCCAGGAATAAAAAGACATTTTTCACCGGAGGCTTTA
This sequence comes from Mariniphaga sp., assembly GCA_025363795.1. Taxonomy (GTDB): domain Bacteria; phylum Bacteroidota; class Bacteroidia; order Bacteroidales; family Prolixibacteraceae; genus JAAFHB01. The sequence goes on from JANYLE010000174.1 coordinate 1,110, forward strand.
AAGGAGACATTCACTTTTTGGACAACCCTAACACCTCGTACACTATTTGACGGGGTTTATGAGTTACCCCCAGGACATTACGCACATTATATAAATGGTCGCCTGGAAATTAAAAAGTTTTGGTCCTTAAGGTATGCAACAACTTCAACACGGTTTAACGGAAATGCCGCTGATGCACTTGATCAGTTCAGATATCTTTTATCTGATTCAGTTGCCCTTCGATTGCGATCCGACGTTCCTGTAGCAGCATACCTAAGTGGAGGATTAGATTCAAGCGCGACGACAGCTTTGATAAGAAAAGTGGCCCCGGCCCATTTGAATACATTTTCAATTGGTTTTGCAGATAACGTTTTTGATGAAACAAAATATCAGAATGAGGTTTCACAATATTTTCAAACCAATCACAAAAGTATTATATGCTCTGCCAATAATATTGCGGAATGGTTTCCAAAGGTAATATGGCATTCTGAGATTCCATTATTAAGAACTTCCCCTGCACCAATGCTTGGATTATCAAAGTTAGTCCATGATAATGGAATCAAGGTTGTGATAACTGGAGAAGGAGCTGATGAGGCATTAGCAGGGTATAATATTTTTAAAGAGACATTGATCAGACAGTTTTGGGCCCGACAACCCAAATCAAAAATTCGTCCGATGCTACTGAAAAAACTATATCCTTACCTTCCAAATATAAGTCATGCAAGTCAGGGAATGCTAAGAATGTTTTTCGGATACCAGCTCAAAGAAACAGATTCCCCAGTCTATTCTCATATGTTACGTTGGCACAATACCAGTAATATTCAGAAACATTTTACGACTGAATTAAATGACTATTTAGAGGATTACGATCCTGTCTTCGAATATGCAGAAATGCTTAGACCTGAAGTAGAAGGAATTTCTTCATTGGCAAAAGCCCAATTGATAGAAACAAATATTTTTATGTCTGGTTATTTACTTTCATCACAAGGCGATCGAATGGCGATGGCGAATTCAGTAGAGGGTCGTTATCCATTTTTGGATTACCGACTGCTGGAGTTTGCAGCTTCCCTACCTGACGAATTTAAGTTGAAGGGGATGAATGAAAAAATCCTTTTAAAGGAGCTAATGAGGGATGAATTGCCAAAATCCGTAATAAACAGGCCCAAACAGGCTTACCGCGCCCCAATCCATGATGCATTTTTAGGTTCAAAAATGCCAGATTATGTTTGTGATCTGCTTTCAGCAGACAGGATAAAAGAGAGCGAGGTTTTCAATCCTGAATCTGTAAATAATCTGATTCAAAAAATTAAAACCGCACAAATCCCTTCAGAAGTGGACAATATGGCTTTGGTAGGGATATTGTCAACTCAGTTATTGTTCAATCAATTCGTTAAAGATTTCAAACCATTGAATGAACAAAGAATTTTAAAAGGACACGTCAGGAACAAAATTTCACTAAACCAGAAGTGAAAATAAGAGTAACAACTGAAAGAACTATTTGTATTTTTTTAATGACGAAAACTCTCTTAAAAACATGGAAAAAAAGAAACAATTTTCACGAGATATTATTCAAATCAAAGATATTGAATTAGTTGTAGAAAACATCTGCACCAAACTAAAAGAGGATATCTACCATGTTCTACGCCGAAAAGGAGGCGTTATAGGAATAAGTGGAGGGATTGACTCTTCCGTAACCTTAGCACTGGCAACCAGGGCTTTGGGAGCTAAAAACCTTTTAGGAGTCATGCTACCGGAGAAAGATTCAAGCCCCGAAAGCCAGGTACTGGCGCAAGATCTTGCAGATAAGTTTGGTGTTAAAACCATCGTAGAGGATATTAGTTCCGCACTTCTGGGATTTCAATGTTATTCCAGACGTGATGAAGCGGTAAAACGGATTATCCCAAATTTTAATCCGGTAACGGATAAAATGAAGATAGGAATTCCAATAGAAATCATCGAAAAAAATCTGCCACCTGTTTTCCATGTCACAGTAATTTATACTGACGGCTCACAGGAAAGCAAAAGGTTGCCAATCAATGAATACCTACAGATTGTTGCTGCCTCGAACTTCAAGCAGCGCAGTCGTATGTCCATGCTCTATTATCATGCTGAAGCACTTCATTATGCAGTACTGGGAACGCCCAATAAGCACGAAGTCGAACAAGGGTTCTTTGTAAAATATGGTGATGGAGGGGCTGATGTGATGCCAATCGGTTGTTTGTAC
>JANYLE010000178.1 GCA_025363795.1 Mariniphaga sp.
TTGCCATTTACCGTAATATTTGTAGTTCTTCATGAAAATGAACTCATCCGGGTCAAATGAACGCTGAAAGAAATCATTACTCTGAGTTGAAGCACCTAAATTCCCAAGTGTCTGGACAGTTAAAGATTTCTTTAATGCAGGATTATAAGTCTGAAAATCAGCAAACGAAGTATCTAACTTGCTATCTCCCAATTGGGAATACCCATTTTGAAATTGGAAAACATGCATCTTAAATACAATGGTATCTTTTTTCCCATCTGTCTTCTTTTTACCGGGAGAATATTTCCCCTGACCCCGGCTTTGTCCTGAAGAGCTGCCATCAGAACTCCTATTTTGAGAATAGGATAAACCAGAGGCAAGGCAAATGGCGATAAGAAGTATAAATTTCAACTGTTTACTCATAGACCGCAAAGATATGTATTTCCAATCATATGAAATGAGCATGACAAGGAAAACACCGATCGGGATGATAATAGATTTGATGAGTGTCGAGGCTCATTGAAATAAATTTAGATTAATTCTCGCTATTCTTGCCAAAAAGCATTGAACATTGAAACAATCAAGTTGCAGAATGGATAAAAAATTCCGTTTTTCACAGACGGGTATGACATTTTCTGTTGATAGTACAGAGTTTGTGTATAAATAGTTGCGACTTCAAATCTTTGGGAACACAATCTGGTTAAATAGTAAAATCCGAACAGATTGATTCACTGTCAACCTGACAATCACCGCCAATAGAAAGCCATTATATCAATCCTTCCTAATCACCATTTATAACCAGAGATTTGAAACTCGAAGGATAAGAAATACCATACATTTTCTCATACTCTCTGGTAAAGTACTCATAATCAACAAAAGCCTGATTGTGATTTTTCTGTTTCACAAGTGCTTCTATTTTCAGTTTAAATGCCTCCTCATTCAGCGGATCTGATTTTAGAATCAAATCTGCCACACGACGAATTGCGTCTGGGTTTCTATCTTTCTCGAATGAATCAGCAAGGAGAAACAGATATTCGAGCAATGAACTTATAAAATGGCTTTTAAATGAATCAAGCCAAGGTGCTCTTTCATCACCAAAGAAAACCCCTTGACTTAGTATCTGGTTGATTTTTTCAAATTCCTGGCGTGTAGTTGGCTGAAAATTCCCCTTGATCTTCTTGAGTAGGAAATGGTAATCACAAAAAACTTCAGGGCCCAGTTTAATCGACCAACTACCCTCTTCATGTATAATTTGAATACCTTTCAAGCTAGTCAGCACATCCCTTAATTTTTTGATATTTACATTCCGGTTATTCTTTGCGCTTTGCGGAGTATGATAAGTCCAGTGTATACTGTTTAACTTCTCGTTTGTGATGCCACCTTCGTCTGATCCCAATAAGAAAATTGAAAAGAAAAGTTGTTTGAGTTTAAAAGAAAGATTATGACTAATCTCCAGTCCTTCATTATTATAAATACTGATATTTCCTAATAAATAGATCGCATTTTTCCGCGGCAGCTCAACCTGCTTTTTATCCGGATTGACTATTCTTGTCGGTTCTTTATCGTTGACCAAGGAATTCAATTTTTGGTCTTCTTCCATGCTCTCTTCCGCCCGGTGAAGCCTTTTCAGCAAAAGGGAAAGCGGAAAAATTAAAATCAACGATAGTGCGGCAACCATCCAATATATCTTATGCGGAAAATTTTTAGGATTGGATAATATTGTTTGAAACGTAGAAGTCATTAACAACCGGTTGACAGGTGGATAGGTTAACGAAAACACCTTAAAATTGGAAGAATCTTTGCCCGCAGGGGTTTTGATTACAGCAAAGAATTCCTGTGTCTTTCTGAAAAAATAAAGAGATGCCTTTGACTGCTCTTCATCAAAATAAAAGCGGATCGTATCACTAACGATGGAATATCCCGGACGGTCAAGTGAGATCCGGTATAGCTTCAGATAGGTTTCATTAAGGAAAGGTGGAAATCCAAGTACGTAAAGTGCAGGATTCTGCTCGTTAACGGTTGCAGATCCCATTGGCACAAAATTTTCCGAAACATTCTCCATTGTCCACTTTTTCGTCAATGTCGAATCGTTCAGGTCTAAATGATAAAGATCATAAAGACATTGCGGACCAAGCTCTTGTTGACCAGCATCATTGCCGTAACCTCCAAAAATATAATATTGGCCGGGCATCCGCGTCTCGGTAACAGAAGCATAATTTCTCGGTACCAGCTTATCTCCATTTAAAATAACTCGCCGCCAAGTCTTGTCAATGAAACTGTAACGCATTAAAATATCGTAATACCTGTAATTATTATATCCTCCGACCGAATATAGCGCATTGGTCTGCGCATTCAGGAAAAAAGAAGAATTAATATACTGTCCGGTTTCGGAAAGTGAATCTGCATCTTTCCATTTATTGGTACTTTCTTCATAAACATTGACCTGATTAGGGATTGTACCGACACTATAAATTCGATTTAACAGGGATGAAAAATAGTATGATTCTGATTTCGAATCTGATGGCTTGGAATTACTAATAATCTGTTCCCTGGTATTGGATGTAACAATGTCGTAAGAAACTATTTTTTGCTGTCCGATAAAGATAATCCGGTTCTGCAGCGTATCAAAAGCGACTCCTGATGATGCACCAAGTCGCAACTCAAACTCCTTGGTCCAAAAAAAATGATTGTTAATGATCCATCCGGGATTGTGAACCTGTGCTGTAAAATTCCCGACCAGATCGGTTGCCTCTTCACCTTCCGATTCATTTAGCAACCAGTTATGCCGGACCTTATTTTCATGATCAGCAATGCGGATATTACGAATTGCCATATTGGGAACATCCGCAGTTGGGAAAAAATTTGATCTATTGACACCAAAACAAAAGTTGAGTTTCTGAAGTCCTGAAAGGTCGACCTTATCGTCTGTAAAAACCTGGTCTCCCAACCTGCCTTCCACGCTGCCCTTTTGTAAATCAAAGGACAAAATGAGGTGAAGCCAGTTATTCCTGATCAGGTCTTTTTCATCTAACACGATATTAATCAGTGTTGGATGTCCATTGACCGAAAGTTTTAACATTGCTAAAGTACTCCCTTTAGAAATATAAACGAGGTCAATATTATGGTGTTGCTTATCGTAGATTCTAAAAACATAACCGAATTGATCTCGGCGCCAAATAGCCAAATCAAATTCAAGACTGAATTTATTACGCACGATAACAGGAGAACCAATGGTAAGATCCAGTGAGGTCCGTAATTCTTTTGGTTGAGGAGCTGACGCAAATAATAGCCCAGTATGATACAAATTTTGGGAATGGGCTTTTTCAGAAAACTGGAACAAGAATAGCAGTCCCAAAAAAATTAGCGACTGATTCTTCATTTTCAACCCGGTTAATTTTTTCAATCAAGGGTCAAAAATAGAAATTAATCTGTTATTTCCCGATTAAAAAAGAGACCTCATAAATGCATAGATAAGATATATACTTTTTAGATAGTTCTAAAAATCGGCTATTGGAAAGCGAAAAATTCTAACGCATTGGATGATGGTCATTTGCAATATTTTTAAAAAGTACAGCAGGATACTAATTTTTTTCTATATCTCTCGATTTATTTACGTTCAGATATTCCAATTTTACCTTGTATTTGAGTTTATCACATGCCTTCGCGGGTATTTAAGACGAAATCGAAAAGATTCTCCACCATCGATAAACCAACTTGCCTGTGATGGGAAGAAGAATAGAAAAATGCAGGTTCATCGTTGTCCAGTATCCTGCTTAGGTGTCGCAACCTTTGAAATATCGCCTAACGTTTATTCGCCTGCCAGTTCGGTAAAGTTTCATCCCGATAAGTTGATTCCTATCCTTCGCAGATGTGATTCCATCAGGAAATTTAAATAATTGCATTCGTTAGATGCAATTATCTCCCAGTAACTTTCTGTATTTTACCATATTTGAAAGCCTGCGTTTAGCTTCTCTTCTTTTGATGACAGAAGTTTCTTATTTAATGCCACATGATTTCTGCCAAATATCTAATTAGTTAGCTGCAATTAACATCTCAAAATATTTTGGGTCTTAATCTTTCAACCTGTCGTACCAGTAAATTTTCAATAAGAAAGAAGTTATCAGGAAAATAGTTGCTGTGATATACAACGATTGGTATTCGTGGATTACCAGGTAGATCGGCATAACGACCATTGACATTTGCCAGGCTATCCCAACTACACAATTGAACATATCACGCTTAAAATCCGTATTTTTTTGAAATTCAGGATGCTCTGCCTTTACCTTTTCATAAATCGGATTCCAAAATCCCCAGGGGCGAACGGTCAAGTAGAATTTTTTCAGTACTTCCTCATTATCTGCTTCAGTCAGTAAACTTCCCGCCACTGAACCGATCGATGATATTAATAAAATAATTGGGAAAGTATTAAGTGCTGAAATATCCGGGAGAAGAATTGGGATAATTAGAGACACCAAAAGACCGGAAAACATTCCCCAGAAATACCCATATCCGTTGAACCGCCACCAAATCCATTTAAGAACATTCGCTGCTGTATATCCACCATATAAGGAAGACACTATCCATTTAGTTACAGAATCAATCGAATTGATAAAAAAACCAAAAATAATGCCAATTGCAACGACAACGAAAGAAACCAAATAACTCATCCTGATATACCGTTCGTTAGTGGCTTTCGGATTAATAAATTTCTTGTAAACATCATTTACAAAATAAGCAGGACCAGCATTCACATAAGCTGAATAAGTTGACATAAAAGCTGCAATCAAGCCTGCAAGTAAGATTCCGAGTAAACCAGTAGGGACAAAGTTACTTACTGCATAGGGTAGAATCATTTCAAAATCGATATCAGGTCCCATCGCATTTAATTTTGGACTGAAATAAACAAGAACCAGTACTGTAAAACCAGCGACCATAAAAAATCGAGGAATGAATAGCACGAGCGAGGTGAAACCTGTCATCCGAGCAGCATCACGAGGACTTTTAGTTGCCAGTATCCGTTGCATATCATAACTCGGAACCGGACCAGCGATACTTACAAAAATTCCTTTGAAAACCATGATCATAAATATGATGGAAAAAAATTCATACCCATCAGCAGAAATTTTATTTTTAACCGATGGAATCAGATTACTCCATTCAAGGTTTAATTTCCATCCAAAGAAAAGATCTTTCCAACCAGCAGGGATAACTGCATTTAACTGCTCTGGAGTAACCAGGTTCATGGCAATGACTCCGACCACAAAACATGAGATTGTCATTACAAGGAACTGAAATATTTCAGTGGCAACAACGCTGTACATTCCACCCTTAATGGTATATATGGATGTGAAGCCCATAATTAACAGTGCATAAATATTTTCCGATGAAATTACCGAAGATCCGATTACGGTAGTCAGGTCCCATGGGAATAAGGATGTGGCAAATTTTCCAATACCTGCAAAAGTATAAGCGATGAATCCTATTACACTGATAATTGCAAAAACGACAACAATAATATGAGAGAGCCGCCCACCCCGATTTTCGCCAAACCTTGTTTTCAACCATTCAGCACCCGTCATTGCATTCGAACGTCGAAGCCATGCGGCCAAAAAAACCATAAGGATGACCTGGTTCCAAATAGGCCAGATCCAAAGCAACCATGAACTTTTAAGCCCGTACACAAAAAGGATGGAAACAAACCACATCGTTCCGGTAATATCAAACATTCCGGAAGCATTTGAAATTCCTAAAATATACCATGGAATGCGCTTTCCTCCAAGGAAATATGAATCAAGGTTTTTATTGGCATGTGGCGACACCAGAAAGCCGATGATCATTGTCAGCACGAGGTAGCCGACAACTATTCCGATATCCAGGGATTGTAAATTCATAACGATTTATGATGGGTTGCTCCGGTTCAAAACTATCATTTTAATTTCAGTGATGTTACTTCAATATTCGTAAAAATGAAAATACCCCTCGCAATAAATTGCGAAAGGGTATTTTTAGTTATTTATTAAATATTCAGATTAAAAATTTGGACCGGCAACATCCCACCATAAGCGGGTGCTGATAAGGTCTGGGCCACCAAGTTTCGTAGTTGCATCAGCAACGCCGGGAGCATTGCCAGTTCTTTCTCCGTTCGTGAATGGCATCCTTTTAATCCATTGATCAGCAGGAATAACACCCCAGTCCGCATTGCTGTCATTCTTGGCAACATGTGGAATTTTAGGATAACCTGTTCTGCGGAAATCGGTCCACGATTCAAGTGCATTGGTAAAATTATTTACCCATTTTTGGGTCATGATTTTTTCCAGTTTCAACTCATTGCTATCGCCTGCATTCCAGGCAACTGTTACCGTTGAAGACGCTGTAAAATTATTTCTTGCATCTTTTGGATCAACATAATCAATTGGTTTACTGGTTGCATCTGCCAAATAGGTATCTACTCCGCCTGCGCCCCAATCAGCAAAGGATAACCTGACACCATTTTCGTAATTGGTCCTTGCATCTCCAGCCCCGGCCCAGCCCCTGAGAGCTGCTTCAGCTTTCAAAAAACTGACTTCAGCAGCCGTGAATGCTCTCCTGGTTTGTACATTATTAAAATCATCGGATACCCTTGAAAAAGGTACTCTATCGATCTTTGCGTTGCAATAAGCACCATTGCGGATTCCTTTATAGGAATATATAGAAAGGGAAGCATCCTGACTAAGATTTGGACCCTGGAAATATTTTGAAACCCGTCCGTCCTTTAACCCAAGAAGGAAGGATTCCATTACAGCACTCATTCGGGTATCGTCCCATTGGAAGCAAATCATAGCCACTGGCATTAAATTGCCCAATAATGCTACATTAAAGTTATCTGCATTGGTAGCAATTAACCCGGCCGGGTCGCTTAGCGCTTTTTCTCCCTGAGTTTTAGCTAGTGCCGGAGCAACTTTTGATAAGCGCATGGCCAATCTCAATCGTACAGAATTCACGACTTTCATCCATTGCTTCACATCACCCTGGTAACTTGGATCAAATTTTGCAAAACCCTTGTAATCTTTGTTAGCCGCAAAATCAGTTTGAACAGAATCTAATTGTGCAAAGAACAAGTTGTACAAATCGGATTCTTTGTCATACATAATATTATTGGCAGTGGAGCCATAATTCGAATAGATCACTGGTCCATGAACGGCCGTCAGTTTAGACACCGAAAGGACCCGGATCAATTTTGCCCATGTTGCAAAAAGTGGCAGGTTATTATCCTTCGCCAGTTGGATCACTTGTTTGGAAGGGGACATTACTGACCCATAAACACGATCCCAATAAGTATTCCATCTGATATAATAGGTGGTATTGTTTACGTTACCAACAAAAGGGGTTGGCGTATTCATATAACCCATCCAGGAATCATAACACAGGTCTTCTTCAATCTGATGTCCGAAGAGATTGAATAATAACGATGAGAATGGCGAGCCCACCAGGTTAAAGTCCTGCTTTAGCAGTTCATCAGAAATCTGGTAAGGATTCTGGTTTTCAGTTACAAAATTCTTGGTGCACGATGCGAGAGCACCAAGGACTAGTAATATTATAAATAACTTTTTCATATTAAACATTTTTAAGATTTTAGAAAGTGACCTTTAAGTTAAACCCGTAAGTCCTTGTTGCAGGCATACTAAATACCTCATTTGACTGCATGCTATTGGAAGTACTCATTGATACTTCCGGATCGTACGGAGCTTTTTTGTAGAAGAAGAACAAATTCCTTCCAATCAACGAAATCGAAGCGTCCTTAACCGGTAGTTTAAGCTTTTGTACATTGAGGTTATAACCAATAACTAACTGAGCTAATCTGACATTGGTCCTTGAGAAGATATAAGGTTCCATAATACGGTTCCTGTCACCAACAGCACTGTAGTAAACAACAGGATCGATTGACGTTACCGCAGTAGTTCCCTTGATAGCGTTAATTGGTATAGTACCTGCATCTCTGGCTTCCGCACTTCGTTTACTAACACCGTAAGAATCAAGGAACGCTTCAGTTTTTGAGAACGCAACCCCTCCGAACTTACCGTTAACCAAAGCACTGACATAGAAATCTTTGAAAGTGAAGGTATTGTTCCATCCTACAATAAAATCAGGATTAACATTTCCAACTTTTTCCTGTTTGGCTGCCTTTGTAGGAACGCCATTGTCATCAAGGATAATCTGACCTGCTGCATTTCTGGCAAATTTG